>JAUXBS010000081.1 GCA_030619245.1 Clostridia bacterium
CCCCCTCCTCGCGGGGCCTGCAGCCGATATACTGGATATGAACACGAACTTCCGGAGTTTCGGGGTTATTTCAATGCACACTTCCGCAAGGTTCCTTGTGCCTTCGCAGTTGACCCTGTAGTACTGCAGCCAGTCCCTGCCGTTAATTATGCCTCCGACATGGTAGACCCAATCCATACCCCTGACAGCATCATACAGAGAGTCCTTATCCGCGCAGTCTCCAATGTGCAGTTCCACATTCAAGCCTTCAAGCCACCTTAGATTGCTGGCCTTTCTTACAAGGCCATGCACTTCATTCCCCTTCCCTATGAGAGCCTCAACAAGATGGCTTCCTATAAACCCATTACTGCCTGTTACCAGCGCCTTCATTTTTAATCCTTCCCTGCGTTCTTTCTTGCCTTCGGCAGGAACCGCTTTGCCTTTTCGTACCCCGGTATTATTACTCTTTTTCTCTCCCTTATCATAACATCCCGCTCTTTCTGCGCAGGTACCATTCAGAAGTCAGCAATACTGCAATTAACATGAATATCCATACGCTGTTCCATACACTTACCCGCTTATCCGCAACAGCAACCGCTTTCTCCCTTTCCGGGAATTTAATATCCTTTTCCGTTATCCTGTTTATATTAAAATACCTGCCCCCTGATATTTCTGATATTTTTTTCAACAACGGCTCATTAAGCTGCGGGTTTTCCAGTTCAATTGTCGGTACTGCCACTTCACAGTTTATCTCGTCCAAGCCAAGCCTGGAACCATTTTTATACGCCTCAGCTATGAATTTATAACTCCCTTCAATACTTCCTTCATAACCCGCTTCGTACTGGCCGTCAACCCTGGGTATTGCAGGGATTATTCCGAGGTCAACCTTCTTCCCGCTCGGGTTTATCACCGACACATACACGGATGCGCCGTTATTGGGCCTGTAATACTTATCAAAAACCCTTACATTAAGTTTTATCTCTTCATCCCTCATGAAAACCTTTCTGTCCGCTGAAAGGTGAACAAGCCTCATTTCTTCCGCCTTTATGAGCCACCTTATTGCCTGTGACCAGAAACGGTTGTAGTAGTAGTTTCCCTTGCCTTCAGCCGCAAGTTTAAAACTCCACCTCCAGGTTGTATTGGATGCCATTGTCATTACCCTGCCCTTACCTGCATCCCACACACACAGCACCGGCAGGTTGCCGTGCTTGTTTTTTGACATCGGGTGGGAACCCAGGACAACAGCTCCCGGTTTTGCCCTTACCATTTCATTACAGCTGTCAAGCTCAGGCATCAACTCCCATATTTTCCTGTTTTCCTTCGGGTTATTTGACATTCTGACAATTGGATGGTTGTACCGGTTAACCCTCATCCTGAACGTCCCCATGGAAATCTTTTCATTTCCGCCTGACAATTCAACCGGAAGGATATCATACAGTGGCGTTGTCTTATACCCTCCCTTGCCAAAAGAATTATCGCCGCCTAACATCAGGAATGCCCCGCCATACTCCTTAACGAATATTTTTATGTTTTCAAGATAAGCATTTGTTATCCTGAAACGGGAGTACTTGAAATTCTCAAATATAAGGAGATCAAAGTTGTATATGTCCTTCGTGAATATCTCCCTTGTCGGGAATGGAATCAGTGAAAGCTGCGAGTCAGGGACTATGGTTACATCTTCAGGATTCCTCAGGATATTAAATGAAATAAAATCCAGAGTGGGATCACCCTTAAGAGAATTTCTTAAAAAACTATACTCCCAGCTCGGTTGTCCGCATATATACATTATTCTTATCTTGTCCCTTACAACCTGCATTGTGAACTTCTTTATATTGTTCTTCAATGACACTTCTGATTTATACGTTGGGATGCTTACCGTATACCTGAAAGTCCCGACCCTTTTGGGGGTAAAATTAAAGTTTACTTCTATCTTTTCATTGTTGCTCTTTATTTTGGCCTTCCTGGTTTGTATAACCCCGTCAACATTTTTCAGCAGCACCGGTACCGTCCAGCCGGCAAAGCCAAAACCGGAAATAACCACGTCAATATTCGTAGGGGTATTCTTAAAGGTGAAGTCGCTTGCCATGACTTCCGACACCTGAAGGTCAATATACTTACCGGGGTCCCCGACCCCAACAGTGTAAACAGGCACCCCGCTAAAATCCGCCGCCTCGAGCGGTGACGCGCTCCCGTTATTAGCGCCGTCGCTTATGAGTATAATACCGTTTAATGCATTCCCGGGCATTTCCTTCTCAACCTGTTGTATTGCAAGCCCTATGTCGGTACTCCTGCCCTCCGGGCTGGCCCCTGATATGTTCTCTATCGTTGTCCTATGGCTGCTGCCTGCAAACGTGAAAACAATTGGCTTGTACCGTCTTCCAAGTTCACTCATAATCCTGTTGAACTTTGAATTTCTTTCTCCGTTAAAGAATTCTTTTACCTGCTCAAACCTCGGAATTGGGTCCGCCGTCTTCATGCTCATTGATGAATCCACAAGGAAGGCAATTACCGGCTTATCCCCCGGTTTTTCATAAACGGTCATTGCCGGCTGGAACAGCACAAGCAGGAACAACAGGAACACCGCCATTCTTATTACAGTAAGCAGCTTCTTCCTGGATTCAATCCTCCTGAAAGAATACAGCACTACCCATATTACTCCGGTAAATAAGAGTAATAGAATCCAGAGTTTCACCGGTTGAAATACCATTTACACTACCGCCTCATCCTGAGTTTTTTATCAATATACGGCTGGTGCACCAGGTCCTTCTTGTAAGTCCCGGTCAATGAATACATTATCAGGTTCATCGTTAATTTCATTGCCTCCAGCCTCTGCATTTCCCCTCCGGGGATACATTCATAAAGCCAGTTCCCAAACCTGTCCCTGGCCCAGGCTCCAAGCAAGTTGTTCCGGCAGTATACAACCGCAGTTCTCCTGCCGACATCTATTCCTTCAAGGTGCCTGCTAACCATCTTCCTGCCCCCGAGCCCTCTCATAAGGTAATAAGACCTGAAAATAGCATGGCCTTCGGTTATCTTCTCAAATTTCTTCTCAGGAAACAGTTTCCTTATTAATTTCCTGACGGATTTGTCAAAACCATAATTCCTGTGCCCCACAGCATCATCTATGACAAGCAATCCCCCGCAAAGCAGGTACTGCCTTAGTATCTTTATATCCTTCCCGCTAAACTCATCAAATTCCCTGTCGCCAACCATCCACATGAATGGCGAAATAAACAGGTCTTTATCCGTCAGTAATATATCATTTCTGCGCAATTCAGGTTCCACACTCGTAGTGGTCATCAATAGATTTATAATCTCCGCAAAACTTGAGGGGTACATGTTCCAGTTCCCGCCTTTATACTTCAACTGCGAAAACACAAAATGGTCCCTCTGCTGACCTGAAACAGCCGGGCATATAAACATGAACGCAATTAAAACAATCAATATATTTTTCTTATGACTCATATCTTCTTCCTCACCACTATCAGTATTGTAAGCGTTAATAAACTAATAAGCAGGCCGACAATGAAGTAATTCGGCCTGTACACGAACCTTACCGAAGACGAGCATGACAATAATATACCTTTTCTTATTTTTCATTCCTTCTCCGGTTTGCGATGTAGCCCTCCAGTATCAGCAATCCAAATATGAACAATGCCAGCAGCCTGCTTGCCTCCTTTCCGTACAGCACGCTTAACAGAACCTTTTCAAGGCCGGTTATATTATCTATTAATATTACCGGTGTTTCAGACAGTCCCTTCTTTAAATCCTTTAACTTAATTTTATTCAGGTCCGACTCCCCTGAATCAATATCCAGGTTATATACAACGCTCTCCTTTCTCTTGATTCCCGCAGCAGTCCATTCAAACGTGTAAATCCCCGGCCTGTCCGCCTTGCCGTATTCAATACCATTGAACTCCCTGCTCTTTACGGGCGTTATATCTTCGCTTTTTCCTGAAGGCATTGTTAAAGTTACTTTCTCAGGCAATGCCCCTGCCCTGAAAGGAATAACCACCGGTTCACCTATTATCAATGAATCCCTATACCCATCCCCTGACGCCCTTTCTGTAAGGTAACTCATAATCTGCTGAAGCAGGGGCAGGAACAACGGCTTTGCGGGAAAGTTATTCCATTCCCTGTCAACAGTTGAGGTAAAGAGCATAATCTTACCTGATTTCGGGTACGGAAGGCCCCTTTCTACAAGCAACGGCTCACCTTCATGCTCCTTATTCATTCCTGAATCCGGCGCAATTCTTAACAACACTCTTGAATTTTCCCCGGGCCTGGCGGTGTACCAGCCATTAAACTCCACCAGTGACAGGTCTCCCTGTTTCTCGTCAGAGAATATCTTTAACACAGGATGGCCGGCGGCAATGTAGCCTATAGACCAGGGATTCTCCTGTGAATTTACTTCGAGTAACTCTGCAGGCAGGAGGCCCCCGAGAACATCGTTGTAATACCCGCCGTCAACGTTGCTTCCAAGAAAGAATACAAGCCCCCCCCCGTTTTTTACAAAATTAAACATCCTCTTCACTTCACTGTCATCAAATTCCTTAACATTTGCGGACACCAGCACCGAGAACTCCGAAAGCTCTCTGTCCTTTAATTCATCTCCTGTAATTATGGCAGGAACTATCGAAAGTCCCTTCTCATAAGGATCCAGGGCCAGCCGCAGGTAAAATGTCTCCTTGTCAAACGAGGAAAACCCGGGGTCGCCGTCAACACACAACACCTTTATTTTTTTATGCACTGAAACCTTAAAATAATGCCTGTCGTCAACATGAAGCCCGTCTTCCTTTATACTGACCTCGCCAAGCCAGGAACCTTCGTCTGAAAAATTACAGAAGAAATCTTTTTCTTTACTGCTATTTTTCGGCAGTTTTATGAAACCCTGGTCCACCTTCCTGGTCACTCCCGCAGCCCTTCCTATCAGAAGAGATACAAGTAAATTGGATACAGCGGAATCCGAAAAATTACTTATGCCCGCCTTTAACTTCAGCATCTGACCGGTCGTCATAACACCTTTTTCCAGACCGGTAACGGCGGCGTTTACACTGTCATCCCTTCCAAGGTCAATAATTATCAACTTGACCCTGTTATCATAGTTTTTCACTGCCTCAATATTAACCTCAGCCCAGCCGTTCTCAGCCAGGTCTGTTATCATGATTATCTGCTTGTTTGGCGACAACGAGCCATTCAATATTGAATACGCCTCCGAAACAGCAGGCAGTAAATTCGATACCCTGGAACTCAACCTGCTGTTCTCTATCTCATCTATCAATATATCAGTGTCTGAAGTAAGGTATTTAATTCCTGCCTCAATCTTATCAGTTGCCAGCAGGAATGCCGTTCTGTCGTACTTCTTCATAAGTTTCAATATGCGTTTTGCCGCGTCCCTGCCCACCGTGAAACGTTTTAAACGTTTATCCTTATACCCCATTGAATAGGAATTATCCAGAACAATAACAGTACTCAGCGATGTGTCCCTCCCCCGCGCAAAAATGGGCGCTATATGAACAATGGGACGCGCAAACAGGAGCACCAGTATAAGGAGCAGCAGGGTCCTCAGGATGAGCAGCAGAATCTGTTTCAGTTTGTGGCGCCTGATAACTTTAGTTGAAGCAAGCTGTATGAACTTTATATAGCTGAACCGCTGTGTTATGGTCTTCTTTTTTGAGAGCAGGTGAATAACAACCGGGATGGAAACCACCGGGAGCCCCAGAAGAAACCATGGATTCAAGAAAGAGATATTCATTACTTCAGCTTCTCCCTTCTTGCCAGGTATAAACCAAGAGCCCTATCAAGCGGTTCAGCGGTGTTCATATGGCAGTAATCCATATCACCGTCCCTGCAGCTTAACTTGTAGTTGTTCATGAAATCATTAACCACCCTGATGTATTCCTTCCTGATAATATCCGGTTCCGACAGAATTTTCTGCCCGCTTTCCATGTCCTCGTACAACACCGATTCTCCGAACGGGAGCTGTATCTCCGCCTTGTCAAGCAGGTGGAACACAATAACCTCGTTTTTCTTGAAGCGGAAGTGTTTCAGCGCCTTCAGAACTTCATCCTGCTCATCAAACAAGTCGGATATTACTATCACAAGCCCCCTC
>JAUXBS010000185.1 GCA_030619245.1 Clostridia bacterium
CAAGAAATAATTTAAGCCCTGCATAATAAACCAGATCCCACACGGCAAAAGTCCACAGGAATACCGACAGCCTCCTCCATTTGCCCTTCTCAACCAGCAGGCTGAGGGTTACCAGCATTACTATAGTACATGCCTCCCTGACCTGTTCAATTTTAATTAACCATTCAGGGATATCTGAAACAACCAATAGAGATAAATCAACAATGTCTATACCTTCAATTATCTTCCGTATATAAACAACTACTATACTTTCCATTATTCCCATTGCAAAACCAAATATGGCAAGCGCCGGAAATTTTGCTTTCGTATTCTTTGCTAACGCGATTTTCTTTACTCTCCCTCACCCGGTTTATGTAAGTATCTTCTCAGCCCTGTCCTTGATTTCCTTGATGTGCGTTAAATCCTGGAATATTATACCCACACCTACAACTTCACCGCTCAATTCACAAACAACGATAGTACCGTACCCAATGGTTATCTTTTCATTCCCATTCCCCATCGTAGTTAATTCAAGCCTGTTGGCGGATTTCTTTTCAGCCAGGGTCTTTATCAATACTGATGCGATTTCCTGCTGCCTCATCAATGCCATCTTGCATGGTTTCCCTATCGTTACCGCCTTCACCAGGCCAAGTATCCCGCAGGCAGTTTTATTACAGCTCATTATGGTACCCGCCTTATCCATAACAATAAGCCCCCCGGGCATGTTTTCAATAATATTCATGTAGTAATTCTTGATCTGGATAACCTCATCATACAACTCGATATTTTCCATACTGACAGCTATCAGGGCGCCTACATTACTGAGGACAACCCTGTCAATGTCTTCAAAATCCGAATCCCTTTTATTAACCGCCTCCACAACACCCTTAACCCTGTTCTTAATCATCAATGGCACGCAGGCAATGTTTCTTGTAACATACCCCGTGATATTATCAATCTCCTTATAAAAATTGGGATGTTTTACCGGGTCGTTAATAATTACGGGTTTGCCCATCTTTGCAACCCATCCGGCTATCCCCTGTCCCACCTTGAACTTAAGGGTATCCTTTTTCTCTTCAATCTCATGAGCCCTTTCCCCCTTGCAGGCATCAAAATACATCTCACCCTTCTTCTCATCTATCAACAAGATGGAAATGCTTTCAACCTGCATGACCTTCATTGCCTTAATAAGAATATCATTCTTGGTATTCTTCAAATTCGTTGAAAAATTAATATGCTTCGATATATCCTCAATCGCATTCAGGTATTGAATCAACTGGTCAATTCTTTTTTCCATACTTCCCCCTTTCTAATTTAATACTTGATTCTATCATAACTATTAATATATTTCAATAACAATAATTACTCTATTTAGTTTTATTCACTTTCTCAAGCGCCTGCCGGTAAAGCTCGTCTTCAGGGTCATCTATGATTTTTAATACTTTCTTCCAGTAATACACCGCTTTTTTGACATCATTTGCAGCATGAAACACCCTCCCCTTCCTGTAGTACAGCTCTGCAGTTTCATGCTTTTTTATTTTATCGGCAGACACTTCCTTTGCAGATGTTTTCTTCTTCGTCTTTGAAGATACTATTCGTCTTTTATTGGATTCCAACATCCCATCTTCAAGCATTTTAAGTTTTGCCCCGGCTCTCTCATGTCCCGGTTTAATTTTTAACGCTTCACTCCAGCAGGTTCCTGCCGCCTTGAAGTTTCCCCTGTTGTACTCACTCATACCTCTTATATAATGGCTTTCCGCAGTATCGCCCACCCCTGTTTCTTCCTCGACCACGGGAACATAATGAAGGCAGGTATCATCACTATCATATCTTACAACCTTTGGGTTTGAAACGCTGGATAATAAATATATAACGGCAACCACGATGACTAAAAAAACAGCAAGCATAACAATACGGTATGACTGCTTCCTGCCTTCATCCCTGTCATACAACCTCCATACTGCGCTGCTGCGAGCTTCCTCATACCTCAACCTCACATTTCCCAGTTCAATAACCGCCCCATCCTTTAACTCAGTATCGCCTGCCTTCCTCCCGTCAACCAGGGTGCCATTTGAACTACCGGCATCAGAAATATACCAGGCCCCTTCTTTCCTGTATATCCTTGCATGGCTTCCGGAAACAGAACTTTCATTCTCAAAACTTATATCGTTTGATTTTTCTCTTCCTATTGAAATTGATTCCTTCTCAACTTTATACTTCTTCCCCTTCTTCCTCCCGGATAAAACATACAGACAGGGAGAAACCCTGAGCAGCATGGTATTCTCACCACCGGCAGGTTCCCGCCTCTTTCCCTTTCCGCTAAAACGTTCAAACATTCTACCTGCTCCTTATTCCCTTGTCAGCTTTCTTCCATAAATCACTGTCACTGCCGGCAATTTCCCGGACTTTCTTCCAGGCGCATATAGCCTGCTCCAGGTTCCCACTGTCATACAGGCGCTTACCCGCCATGTATAATTCTTCCGCCTTATTAATTAACTCTGATTCAGCCACGTTCAGCGATTTCCTTATCTTAACAGACTCCGGCTTCTTTTCCAGGGCATTCCTCCACTTACTAATAGCATCCCTTAAATACTTCACATCCTCTTCCCTTTTCATGTAATCCTTCAGTCCGCTGCTGTAAAGCGCCAGGTATTCGGAAGAACTTTCTTTTTCCGCGTTAGTTTCCGGCTTTGGAAAGGTTACATACCACACGATTAAAACAGCGGCTATTGACATGAACCCGGCAATCATCCGAACAATTAATATTTTTTTTCCCGGCAAACCCGCTGGTTTTGAGAATACGAATTTTGTATTGCCCACCTCTATCCGGTCACCGTCATTAAGAACACATTTTTGAACAAATTCATCGTTTACCCTTATCCCGTTGGTGCTTTTTAAGTCAAACAGGCGGTATTCATGCCTCTTGTGTAAAATCATTGCATGGTGTTTTGAAACAGCGCCGTCTTCCAGGACTATATCATTATCTCCTTCCCTCCCAATTCCTGTCTCGTCCTTATTCAGTACATGTTTCCTGTTATTTTCCCTGTCTTGAAGGCTTGCTTTCTTATTCATTTAGAACAGTCCTGTTAAAATTATTGGCCCGAAAATTATTATAAATATCGCAGGAAAGATGAACCCGATTAAAGGCAGCAATATCTTTACCGGGGCTTCCATTGCTTTCTTTTCCACTCTTAACATGAGTTTACTCCTGAGTTCTTCCGACTGTATCCTGAGCACCCTTCCAATACTCGTGCCCATCTCATCCGCCTGTATTAAAGAGGCAACAAAGGAATCAAACTCTCCGATACCAACTCTCCCGCTCATATCTTCAAGGGCTTCCTTCCGCGTTTTCCCTATCTTAAGTTCATTCAGGAATCTTGAAAACTCCTCTGTCAGATATCCCGGTTTGCTCTTTGAAACAACCTTGCCTACACCTGCGGTAAAATCCATACCAGCTTCAACACACAGTGTAAGCAGGTCAATAGAATTTGGAAGTTCAC
>JAUXBS010000092.1 GCA_030619245.1 Clostridia bacterium
GGTAAACAGAGGTTGTTTAGCGACGACATAATGGTATCAGTAAAATTAGTTCAAATTGTTCAGCATCCTGAAGGATGTATTCCCCTGCCTAAGGCCTGCATTCGAGAGCGGTTTTTACGGTGCCTGCGGAACTCGCCATCTCACGATGGCTCAGGCAGTCCTCGGCGATTGCCCCGCACAAACAGCTCCACTCATGAACGCAGACAGGTCGGCAGAGGAATACCCCCTTCACGCGCTGAATTGAAGAGAATTATATATATTCACCCACAGATTCTGGTGAAGAGCCAAAAATATAAGGTTGTGTTAAGAAAAATAATTTTATATAATGTAGCAATATAAGAAGAGAACAAAAGAAATCATGAAACAAATTAAAGCGAAAGTAATATCTAACAGGGAAATAAAGCCGTCGTATTTTAAGATGGCAATGAATGTTGCCGGGCTTGAGGAGGAAGTTAAAGCCGGGCAGTTCATAAATATCCGGGTTACTGAATGCAGCGGGGTTCTTTTAAGAAAACCCCTGAGTATATACCGTTACTGCCGGAAGTCCGGTTCACTGGAAGTGTTGTACAGGACGGTTGGCAGGGGGACTGAGGCGCTCTCGCGGAAGAGGAGGGGGGAAGAGCTTGATATCATTGCCCCTCTTGGCAATGGCTATGAACTGCCTGCCGGGCCGGAGCCGGTTGTTCTTGTAGGCGGGGGGACGGGCGCGGCTTCTCTTTACTTTCTGGCTGAAACGCTTGCCGGCGCGGGCTTTTCTGATGTGCGGGCGTTAATAGGGGCCAGGGATAAGGAAAACATTATATGTGAAAAGGATTTTCTGAAAACCGGCTGCAAAGTCAGGATTGCCACCGATGACGGCAGCAGGGGTTTCAGGGGGGTTATTACCGAGCTTTTCAGGTCAATTGTACCCGGCATGAAGCCTTCAACCGCAGTTTATACCTGCGGGCCAAAGCCAATGCTCAGCAGTGTAGCCGGTATTTCAAAGAAGTTTAAACTGCGCTGCCAGGTATCACTTGAAGAATACATGGCTTGCGGCGTGGGGGCTTGTATGAGTTGTGTAGTGAAAACAAAGAAGCAATCAGGCAGTGGGGGGAAACAGTTTGTTTACAGGAGAGTCTGCAAGGACGGCCCTGTATTTGACGGCCCGGAGGTAATATGGGAGTGAAAAAGGGGAACAGCCTTGCAGTGAACATTGGCGGCATCAGGATGAAAAACCCGGTAATGACGGCGTCCGGCACTTTTGGATACGGTGCAGAGTACAGCCGGCTGATTGATATAAATAAACTGGGCGCCATTGTAACGAAAACCATAACCATCAAACCCCGGCAGGGGAATCCCGTACCCAGGCTGGTGGAGACGCCTTCAGGCATAATAAATTCAATAGGGCTTCAGAACGTGGGGATTGAAGTATTCCTCAGGGAAAAACTCCCATTCTTAAGGAAGTTGAAAACAAGGGTAATAGTGAGTATTGCGGGAAACAGGATGGAGGATTACGTAAAACTTGCGGGAATACTTGACGGGGAAAAAATAGACGGAATTGAATTGAATATATCGTGCCCTAACGTTAAGGGGGGTATAAAATCGGCCGGGAGGACAGGAGCCGGATTGTTCGCCCAGGATGCGGGAATTTCTTCCGAACTGGTCAGCAGGGTCAGAAGGGCAACGGTTTTGCCCCTGATAGTGAAGCTTTCACCCAATGTAACTGATATTTCCGGCATAGCCGCCGGGGTTGAAGCCGCCGGCGCCGATGCAATTGCCCTGGTTAATACATTCCGGGCAATGGTAATTAATGTTGATAACAGGAGGCCGGTCATTGCCGGAGGGACAGGCGGCCTTTCAGGCCCCGCGATAAGGCCGTTAGCCGTAAGGCTGGTATGGGAAACGGTAAAGGCTGTGAAGGTGCCTGTTATCGGGATAGGCGGAATAATGAATACAAATGATGCGCTGGAATTCATAATTGCCGGAGCCGGCGCGGTTTCAGTCGGTACAGGTATATTCGTTGACCCGCAAATACCGCTAAAGATTATCAGGGGATTGAAGGAATACCTGTCAGAAAACAGGCTAACAGGTATTGGTGAAATAAAAGGCGCTCTTAAAATATAATTCCTGAGGGAGTAGCCGCTAATAATCAAAGAAACAGAAAATAATCCAATTTTCTTATAGCAATATTTCAGATTTTTGCTTGACATATATATATATTTTGTTAATATTAAAGTAGTTTATATTACCGGGAAGGAATTGTAATGGACCTTTTTGACAAACATAACCGATTTACTGCGGCCCATGTTGCAGAGAAAGCGGGAGTTTATCCCTACTTCATTGAAATAGGGTCCGGGCAGAAAACAACCGTAAAAATAAAAGGTAAAAAACTGATAATGATAGGCTCGAATGACTATCTCGGGCTTGCCATGCATCCCAAGTTAAAGGAAGCTGCCGTGAAGGCAATCAAAAAGTACGGGGTGGGCTGCACAGGTTCAAGGTTCTTAAACGGCACCATGGATATACACGTTGAACTTGAAAGGAAAATCGCAGACTTCATTGGCAAGGAGGCTGCGCAGTTGTTTACCACCGGAGCGCAGGCGAACCTTGGCGCCATTGCAGCGCTGGCGGGCAAGGATGATGTAATATTTGGGGACCGCCTGAACCATGCGAGCATTATTGACGGCTGCCGCATGTCCTTTGCCGAAACAAAGAGGTTCAGGCACAACAACATGGAAGACCTGGAGAGAATCCTTGCAGCTTCAGCTCCGGACAAGGGAAAGCTTATCATAGTTGACGGAATATTCAGCATGGAAGGCGACATTGCGAATATACCGGCAATAGTAAAGCTGGCAAGAAAGTACGGGGCAAGGCTTATGATAGATGATGCTCACAGCGTGGGAGTTCTCGGCAAGACGGGAAGGGGGACAGCGCAGCACTTTGGCCTTGAAAAGGAAGTGGATATTTCAATGGGTACGTGCAGCAAGAGTTTTGCTTCTGTCGGCGGGTTCATTTCAGGAACGGAGGAGATGATACATTACCTCAAGCACAAGGCAAGGGCATTGATGTTTACGGCTGCCCTGCCGCCGTCAGCCGTTGCCTCCATATCAACGGCAATAGATATTGTTAATGAAGAACCCTGGAGAAGGAAGGAATTATGGAATAATGCGGATTTCATGCGTAATGGTTTCAAATCCATAGGGTATGATATAGGTATCAGCGAAACGCCCATAATCCCGATACTCGTGGGGGATGATTCCGTGGCGCTGACGATGTGCAGGATGTTGTTAGATGAGAAAGTGTTTACGACCCCGGTTATATCCCCGGCAGTATCGCAGGGCAGGGCGATGATAAGAACGAGTTATATGGCTACACACACGAAAAAGCAACTGACCCGCGTTCTTGAAGTCTTTAATAAAGTGGGGAAAAAACTTGATATTATATCAGGCGCTCCCGGTTCTTACTATGAAAAGAAGAAGCATAAACTGGAACTAAATGCCCGGATAAGAAAGGGGAAGGCGGCGATAGAAAATAAAATCAAGAGAAGCACTGATAAGATGAAGATAAGAAGAAAGAACAGGAAGGAAAAAAGGAGACGAAAAAAGCTGGGTGAATAAACCATGAAACTTCTGATTGAAATATGGAATAATTATATTGTAAACGTATTGGATATCCTCGTGGTAAGCCTGATATTTTATTATATCCTGGTTCTGATAAAAGGTACGAGGGCAGTCCTGGTATTGCGGGGATTACTGATTCTTTTTATAGCGACAATGATTGCTCCGGTCCTGCATTTTCAGGCGGTCGGATGGATTCTTGATAAATTCTGGGTTGCCGGAGTAATTGCCATAGTCATTGTTTTCCAGCCGGAACTGAGGACCGTGCTTGCAAACCTGGGACAAACCTCGTTTGCCAGGATTTCGTTTAAGGAGCAGATAATTTTTATTGATGAAGTTATGAAAGCCGTTGAGGTTTTAAAGAAGAAAAAGTGCGGGGCGCTGATAGTCCTTGAACAGGAAACGGGGCTCAGGAACTATGTGGAAAGCGGCATATCGGTGAACGGAGACCTGTCAGCGGAAATTATAATTTCCATCTTTCAGGTTACATCGCCGATACATGACGGGGCGGTAATAATAAAGGGTAATAAGATACTTGCAGCGGGCTGTATACTGCCGCTTGCCAGCGAATTGAGTACGAAAAGGATTATGGGGACACGCCACAGGGCGGCTATAGGAATCACCGAAGTGTCGGATGCCTGCGCCATAGTTGTATCGGAACAATCAGGCAGGATTTCACTTGGACAGGGAAAGGATTTTGATAGTAATTTAGACATTGATAAACTCAAAAGGCGGCTGGTTTCAATCTACAAGAGAGGATAAGTTGGCAATAATGTTGTTTTGATATCAAAATGATCAGGAACTTCAAAATAAATATCTGGATAAAAATCATTGCAGTAATTCTTGCAACCATGCTGTGGTTCTACGTTAAACATATAAGAAAATAGATGATAAAACTTGGTGTAAATATTGACCATATTGCAACTCTGCGCCAGGCCCGTAACGGAATCGAACCGGATTTGCTGGAAGGCGCCGCACTTGTCGAGAAGGCAGGGGCTGATGGTATTACCGTGCACTTAAGGGAAGACCGGCGGCATATCCAGGAAAAGGATATATTTCTGCTTAAGAAGAATATTAAGACCAGGTTAAACCTTGAAATGGCAGTATCGGAAGAAATTGTAAAAATAGCCCTGCGCTTAAAACCCCGCAACGTGTGTATTGTTCCCGAAAAAAGGCAGGAACTTACCACCGAAGGCGGAATTGATGTTTGCAGCGGGGAGAAGAGGATAAGGGAAGTGGTAAGGCGTCTTAAAAACAGGAAGATAATGGTAAGTCTTTTTATTGACCCCGAATTAAGACAGGTCAGAGCGGCCGGAGAGGCCGGGGCTGATTGTGTTGAACTTCATACAGGGGCTTATGCCAATGTAAAGGCCGGCAAGGGCAGAAAGAAGGAACTTGAAAGGCTCAGGAAAGCCGGGAAGTTAACGGTGGAACTTGGGATGGTCCTTAATGCCGGACATGGCCTGGATTACAGGAATGTGATCCCGGTGGCGGGCCTCCCGCGCATGAATGAGTTAAACATAGGCCATTCAATTATTTCAAGGGCTGTGATGACAGGACTGGGAAACGCTGTCAGAGAGATGAAAAAATTAATAAGAAAAGCGAATAAGTAAGGTTTACATGCAGGTAGTTATAACCTGGAGTTAACGAAAGATTCCACGGTTTCAAATTCATCAATAGTCAGAGTCAGAAACCTAACGCCCACTCCTTCAGGATCTTTTCTAATAATAACCCCGCTTACTGTTATAATCTGGTCATTCTCAGGCAGTTTGAAATCCATATGAAGGATATTCCCCGGGCTAAGGGAGGAATCACACTTTAAATAAACTCCTCCGCAACTCAGGTTTTTGGAAAAAAAGTGAAGAAGGCCGTCCCCTTTTATTAATTCATTGTCATGTTGGTAGAATTTAATTTTAATAGGAAGTCTTGGGTAGCGCCTTTTTTCTATAATTGATTCATTTTCTTTCTTTTTACTCACAATACAATTATATCATATATGGCGGGAGAATGCAACAAATATACCCTGGTTTTTGTTTTGATTATTACCGGTTTTTTGTCCGCAAAACGGGACCAGTGTAGGGCTTCTAACATATCTTTACATATGAAGGGTAGGCTTTGAGACGGATTCAAGGAAAAACGACGAAAGCATATCGAGAATATGGTGAGGAGGAAAAACGCAGAA
>JAUXBS010000105.1 GCA_030619245.1 Clostridia bacterium
AATAAATATATTGTATTAGAGCGTGCAAATATGGAACAGCTTATGGCTGAACAGGCGTTTCAGCAAACAGGTTGTACTTCACAGGAGTGTGCTGTTAAGGTTGGAAAAATTCTAAATGTTGAAAATGTGGTTGTTGGGAGTTTGAGCCATTTGGGCAATAAGTATTACATCAATATTAGAATGGTGGATGTTGAGAAAGGGAAGGTGCTATTCTCTGATAAAGAAGCATGTAGTTCGCTTAATGACTTGGACAGAGTTTCTGAAGTAATTGTAAACAGATTGATTGGGAAAAGAATTATTAAGAAGAAGGTTACAAAAACCATCAAAGAACCAGTTATCGAAAAAAGAGTATTACATGAAAAAGAAAAAATAAGCAAGAATTATGATTCGGATAAACATAGAAAAGAGTTGGGGGAAAAAGACAAAAATATTATAGAAGAAAACGAAAATAATACCTCATATGAAAAATGGAAGAAGGGGGCTAATAACTATGATTTTACAGAGTTGATATTAGCAAGAAGAATGAATAGTGGATTTAAAACAAGCAATTTAATAGCTATGGTATTTGGGGCAGCGGGTATTGTGGGTGGAACAGCATTAATTATTAGTTCAAAAAGTTTTACTGATTTCACTACGGGTGTAGTTATGTCTTCAGCATCAATAATATTTTCAATTGTGGGGATTAGAAACTATACTAAGCATGATAAAAGGATTAAAGAACTAAATAAAATAGGCAAAGAAAAAGGCTGGACACTAACCATGAACAACGATAATAACTTAATGTTAGTCTATAACGTATACTTAAAATAGAAAGGATAAATAGAAGAACGCAAGAGGTCATGTTCACTATTCAGCAATAACACATCTTGTGAATAGAAACAAAGAAACAATTGAAAAGGATCTGGATGTAAAAAGTATTGAAAAGAAGATTGGGATGTCAAATGTCAAGACCTGACCCCATATTGAAAGCCAGTTAGGATTATCTCCTATCAAACTTTATGGCAATTCCGGCAGATAAACCTACTGTATTATCCAGCCTGTACTCTAAACTGCATCTTGGTTCAATGAAACCACCTATAACCAGGTCAAAGCCCAGGTTCAAGCGCGTGGATGAGTTAAAGAAATCCGATAAACCGAGACGTCCAATATCATCCACAAAGTTTATGGATACGCCAAAGAACGGGCTAAACAGCAGTTTTCTGTCAAACCTGTATTTAAAATCCAGAAACAGCCTTTCGATGGTGATATCATACATCAATCCAAACATGGCATACCGGACATCATAGTTATAAGTGTGAACCCGGCTATTGTTTAGAAAATCATGAGACAAAGCTATTCTCGAGTGTCGCCAGTATCTGTTGAACAGTTCCTTTGAAACTATATTCTTAACGTCTATGGCGGATGTTTTTTGCTCACCGGAGGAGTGCCTGACAACTTTAGCAGAATATTTTCTTACTCTTTTCATTTCTTCTATTTCGGAGTTTCGCATGCTTCTTAGTTCAATCTTTCTTGCGCGTTTCTTAGCTCGTTCGGCTGCCAGGAGAGTTCTTTTTATCGCGGCAGCTTCTCTGAGCTCCCTCGCCATTTTTTCCCTTAATTCTTTTTCCCTCAATTTTGCTTCTTCCCTAAGTTTCTCTTCCCTTAATTCCTCTTCCTTTACAGTTTCTTTTTCCGGTAATACTATAATTACGCTTTCGGTAACAGGTTTTTCTTCCTCTTCATAGAATGGTTCTACAGATTGCTCTGCGGACTCACCGTAGGTTCCCGTTTCTTCTGAGGTACCAACCTCTACTCCGCTTAATGCCTCTATCACCTCCCTGATGCGTTTGAGGCTTTCCTCCGCTTCCTCTTTCTTCTGGAGAAATATTTCAAGCAACTCTTCTTCATCGAGCTTGCTCGCTTCCTGGGCGTTGAGCGGCAAGTTCAGGAACAACAGGCAGGCACATATAAACAGTATGGTATACAATGTAAATTTGAGCATATTAATAGTTTACCATAAATACCGGTTTTGTCAATCAGAAAAATGGAATATCCAGGATTAAGTATAAGTAAGTTCTCATGATTTGTGTTATCCGAATATTGTAACAGATTAGTAATTCAGTACAAGTTATTTAAACAATCACATCTTCAATTCTTTCCGGTATTATATTGACCTGACCCCCGAAAATTGGTCCAACTAAAAAGTGAAAAAATGCTATAATTGGTTGGACAATGGAAAGGGGTATATTTATGGCTTTCATTAGTAATAATCTATAACAAAACCTTCCCTAAGAATGGGAAGTTTTTTTATATTGAAATCCCTCCTTAATATAAGTATAATAACCAACTAATTCCAATGCGGGCGTAGTTCAGTGGTAGAACGTCAGCTTCCCAAGCTGGATGTCGAGGGTTCGACTCCCTTCGCCCGCTCCATTTATAGTCTTTTACTTTATTAACATTAATACCATGGCAATTAAACCAAGAGAAAAATGGGCTACTAAAATAGGTATTATCCTGGCTGTTTCCGGGTCCGCAATAGGGCTTGGCAACTTCCTGAGGTTCCCTGTCCAGGCGGTACAGAACGGCGGGGGGGCGTTTATGATACCTTATTTTATTTCATTCCTGTTCCTGGGCCTGCCTCTTATGTGGGTTGAATGGACTATAGGAAGGTACGGGGGCGGGTTTGGCCACGGCACTGCTCCGGGCATATTCCATTCAATGGCTAAGAAGAACAGGTTTATCAAGTACTTTGGCGTTATAGGCATATTCGGGCCTATTGTTATATTTATCTATTATACTTATATTGAATCCTGGCTTCTCGGTTACGCGTTCTTTTCACTGATTGGCCATTACAGCGGAGCAACAACACAGGAGTCAATGCTGTCGTTCCTGAAAGGCTACCAGGGGCTTGAGTCAAACCAGTTCTTCAGCAACATCGGCTGGGCTTACCTGTTCTTTCTTATAACCTTCTTTTTAAACATCACCGTTATCTACTACGGTATCAGGAAGGGCATAGAGAAACTCTGCAACTGGACTGTTCCTATTCTCCTGTTCTGCGGGGTTATTCTTGCAATCCGCGTATTGACCCTCGGGACACCGGAGCCAGCCAGGCCGTCATGGAACCTTGTTAACGGGCTCGGCTTCCTGTGGAATCCCGATTTCTCGGTTCTTAAGGACTCCAGGGTATGGCTTGCCGCCGCGGGACAGATTTTCTTTTCTTTATCCGCCGGCATTGGCATTGTAATGACTTATTCAAGTTATCTTACAAGGAAACATGACGTGGTGCTGTCAGGGCTGACTTCAGCAACCACTAATGAGTTTGCTGAAATCATCTTAGGCGGCAGTATTATAATACCAGCCGCTTTTATGTTCTTCGGTCCCGAGAAAATAATATCGGTTGCCAACAGCGGGTCTTTTAACCTGGGGTTCGTTACAATGCCCCTGATATTCCAGAAGATTCAGTTCGGGACGATATTCGCATTCCTGTGGTATATATTGTTGTTCCTGGCGGGGATTACCTCAAGCGTATCGCTGGCCCAGCCGGCTATGTCATTCATGGAAGATGAGTTCAACGTTACCAGGAAGAAGGCGGCAAAGACACTGGCTATAATAACCTTCCTGCTCTGCCAGGCGCCTATACTGTTCCTCGGCCGGGGGGTGCTTGATGAACTTGACTTCTGGGGAGGCACTTTCTGCCTGGTGTTGTTTGCCACCATAGAGTCCATAATGGCCGCCTGGGTATTTGGCATAGATAAAACCTGGGATGAAATGCATGTCGGTTCAGAGCTCAGGCTGCCCGTTATTTATAAGTTCATAATAAAGTACGTTACCCCGGTATTCCTGCTTACCATACTCGGTTTCTGGGTATTCCAGCAGGGAGTACCCGCAATATTAATGAAGAACGTACCTGCAGAGAACTTCTGGTATATACTGATAACCAGGTTAGCCCTGCTGGGATTATTTACAATGCTGTGCCTGTTTGTAAGGCGCGCCTGGCGCAGGAAGGCAGTTAAACAATGAATAAGTTCGGATGGTTATTAATGTCTGTATCGTGGGTGATTATTCTTTCACTCTTTGTATTCTGTATGTCCCGTGTATTATTTAAAAACAACTCAGGAGATAAAAATGACTGATAAACTGGTAGACCTCCATATACATACGAATTACTCCGATGGGAGTTACGCTCCCGCGGAGATAGTGAGAATGGCAAAGAAGGCAAAACTTTCGGCTATTGCCATAACGGACCATGACATAACCGGCGGTATAAAAGAAGCTGTTGCGGAAGGCGAAAAAGCAGGCGTGGAAATTATCCCCGGGGTTGAACTCAGCTGTGAAGTTAACGGCTCCGCGGATGGGGAAATGCATATACTTGCGTACTACGGCAACCTTGATGATTCCAGGTTCCAGAAGGTACTGGAGTCATTCAGAAAAACCCGGGTTGAAAGAGCTTCAAAGATGATAAGGAAGCTTATAGAGTTAAAGATAATGCTTGATGAGAAGGAAATACTCAAAGACCCCGGTAATTTCTCTGTCGGCAGGATGCACCTGGCAAGGCTCATGGTTAACAAGGGGCTGGTCCCCAGTATACGCGAGTGTTTTGATAAATACCTCGGGAACGGGAAACCGGCATACTATCCCAAGCAGAGGATTGACCCTGAGAAGGCGATTAAAATGATACTTGCTACGGGAGCCATCCCGGTCCTGGCGCACCCGTTAATCGGCGGCGATGACAAGGAACTTGTTGGAAAACTCAAGGAATACGGGCTTGCCGGTATTGAAGTGCATGCCAGCAGGCACGGCCCCAAACTTGTTGAAAAGTACCTGGAGTGGGCAAAGGAATTTGACCTGCTGATTACGGGCGGTTCTGATTTTCATTATTCCGCCGACGGGGAACTGGGCATGCTGGGAGTAATAAAAGTCCCTTATGAAGTTGTTTCCGGTATGAAGGAATTTCTGAAGAAATAAAAAAACTTGACATTTACCGTATAAGTTTATAATATATTAAACAGTAAGCAGGGGAAGGCTGTTAAAATCAGCCGCTGCCCCGCAACGGTAACCCGCAAGGGAAGTCCGAAAACCTGCTTATAAATAACAACTTCGAGGGAAGGACAGCTGAAATCATAAGGCTGAACCCAACCATTGAAGGTTGGGTTTTTTTATTCCAGAGGAAAATAATGAAAATAAAAAATAATACAAGGAATATACTCCTGGTTTTAATCCTGGTATTCAGCGGGTGCCGGACACAGAAAGAAATCCCTGTTTCAACCGCCGGGCAGAGGATTATATCCATCACACCCGCAAATACCGAGATTTTATTCGCTTTAGGGCTTGATAAGGAAATTGTCGGCGT
>JAUXBS010000073.1 GCA_030619245.1 Clostridia bacterium
AAGAAGTTGCCCGGAATTTAGCCTCCCGAAGGGCAAAGGGCTTTTGGCCTGTGACTTTGCAACACTCGCCTCTCGTTGTTTCGGCGCGGCTCAAAATACCATTGCAAAAACATCGGGAATTTATGAGACAGAGTACTAAGTTTATGATAATGAAATATAGGAAAATAACTCTTGTCTCAGGGTTATTTTTATTTGTACGCATTTGTTTTTCCGGCTGTGTGGGACGGTAAAAGGAAAATACCGTTGATTCAAAACTGTCCTGCCTGGTATAATAAGTCAGCTCACGGCCAGGGACGCCGAATATGGTGGGATTGGAAGAATTGGAATAAAATCGGAAAAAATCGCTGTTCAGGAAGGAGGCGGGAATGAAAGCATATTACTGGGCAATTCTGGCTGCGCTGATATGGGGGGTGGCTCCCATCGTGGAAAAAATGGGGCTGGCTGAAATAAGCCCGCTGCCGGGGGTATTTTTAAGGAGCATGAGTGTATTTGCCGGGGGGCTGGTAATCGCGGTATTCAGCCCTGGAGTGATAAAGGCGCTTGCGGGTTACAGTATGAAGTCAATGATATTCATATGCCTGGGAGGGGTGAGCGCAAGTATAATAGGTTCCATTTTTTTCTACCATGCCTTGAAGTACGGGGAGGTATCAAGGGTAGTCCCGATTGGAGCTTCCTTTCCGCTTGTAAGTGTCATTCTGGGTGTTGTCTTTCTTAATGAGGGGGTAACGGTCAGTAAAGTGGTAGGGATATTGTTTGTAATGGGCGGGATATATTTGTTGAAATAATTTAAGGAGTGGATGGTTGAAAGATAATAAAAACGAACAACTGGTGAATGAGTTTATAAATTACCTTTCCGTTGAAAAGGGATTAGCCGTTAACACCAGGAAAGCATACAGGCAGGATCTTCGCAGGTATTTGCAATACCTGAAGAAGGCGGAGAAGAATATTCTTACTATCAAGCGGGATGGGTTAATGAAGTTCTTTATATCTATGAGGAAGGGGCTTACGGTAGCTTCAATTGCCCGTATAATGGTTACCACCAGGATGTTTTACAGGTTTCTTGTTGCCGAAGGATACTGCAGGGAGGAACCAACTGTTAACCTGGAGTCCCCCAGGCTTGCCCGGTACCTTCCCGTGGCATTGAATCAACTTGAGGTTGAGTCGCTACTGGACCGGGCAGGAAGGAACAAACGCAGCGGGATAAGGGACAGGGCAATGATAGAACTGCTTTATTCTACGGGGCTGCGTGTTTCCGAACTGGTTAACCTGACCCTTGACAGGATTGACCTGAAGAAGGGATACCTGAGGTGTATCGGCAAGAGGAACAGGGAGAGGATCGTCCCGTTCGGCGAAAAAGCGAATGAATTGCTTACGGAGTATATAAATATATTCCGCGTAAAACAGAAAAACAGCGGCAGTAATATTTTGTTTCTTGGTTCTTCCGGTAAGAAGGTTTCCAGGTCGACCGTGTGGAAACACATAAAGGTTTATGCCGCGCAGGCGGGAATAAAAAACGACATAGGCCCGCATACATTGCGTCATTCCTTTGCAACCCACCTGCTTGAGGGCGGGGCGGATTTACGGAGCATACAGGAGCTGCTGGGCCACCGGGATATCTCAACAACGCAGATATATACGCACGTGAGCGGCCGCCACCTGAAAAACGCTCACAAAAAATACCATCCCAGGGGATAGAAAAGGGTTCACAAGAAAATTCATTGACATTGACAGAGGAAATATGATATAAAAAATATTTGTTCTGTATTCAGAGAGGGCCAGGGTTAAAAAATGCGTAAGGATATTGGGAAAATAATTATTTTGGGCGCCGGCCCTACAGGGCTCGGAGCTGCGTACAGGTTAAAAGAACTGGGGTATGATGATTTTATAGTCCTGGAAAGGGAAAATCATATAGGGGGGCTTTCTGCATCCTTTGAAGACAGGAAAGGTTTCACCTGGGATATAGGCGGGCATATTCAGTTTTCGCATTACAGGTATTTCGACAGGGTAATGGAAAAATGCCTCAACAGGGAGGATTGGCTGCAGCATAAAAGGGATTCCTGGATATGGATGAAAAAAAGGTTTATTCCTTATCCTTTTCAGAACAACATCCGTTATCTTCCAAATGAGGATACCTGGAAATGCATAAAAGGGCTTATAGAGGCATCCAAAAAAGGTATGCGGGGTGGAAAGGTAAGGAACTTCAGAGAATGGATGTTTCATGTTTTCGGAAAGGGGATAGCAGAAGAATTCATGGTTCCCTATAACCGGAAAGTATGGGCTCATCCGCTTGGGCAGATGTCATACAGGTGGATAGGAGACCGTGTTTCTGTGGTTGATCTGAACAAGGTTGTTGAGAAGGTGGTTATGGGGAAGGATGATATACAATGGGGGCCAAACAGTACCTTCAAATTCCCTATAAAAGGCGGAACCGGCGCTATATGGAAAAATACAGGAGAGCTGATAGGGGAAAATAAGTTTAGAACCAGGTCGGAAGTGAGAAGAGTGGATCCTGTTAAAAAGGAATTGTTTCTTGCCGGTAATAAGAAAATAGATTATGATGTTTTGCTGAACACGGGGCCGCTTGATAAATTTGCAGGGATGGTTGATAATTTCCCGCCGGCCCTGAGGAAAAAAGCAAAGACACTTAAGTATTCTTCCGTGAATGTTGTAGGGATTGGCTTGAAGGGCAAGCCCCGTGATGAGTTAAAAAAGAAGTGCTGGATGTATTTTCCCGAATCAGACTGTCCGTTTTATCGCGTAACCGTATTTTCCAATTATTCACCCAACAACGTTCCTGACAGCAAGCTGTACTGGTCATTGATGGCGGAGACGAGCGAATCAAAATACAAACCTGTCAGTAAAGACAGGATAGTGAAAGATACCATAGACGGGTTCAAAGCAACGGGATTGATTGAGAATAAATCCGGGATTGTCTCAAAATGGAGTTATAGGGCGTCATATGCTTATCCTGTTCCCAGCCTGGAAAGGGACGGTATATTAAAGGACGTTATTCTCCGGCTTGAGAAATCAGAATTATACAGCAGGGGAAGGTTCGGTGGATGGAAGTATGAAATGGGTAACCAGGACCATTCGTTCATGCAGGGAGTTGAATGGGTTGACAGGGTGGTTTCAGGGAAGAAAGAAAAAACGTATTCATTGAAATGATAAGTAGCGGGATTGGGGAGCACAGGGCATGAATGAACCTGTTGAAAAAAACATGTTAAATAAAAAGGAAAACAAAAGAAAAAAAATCCTGATTGCAAGTATTGATGCAGGGTTTGCTCACAGGATTCACGGTCAGGCAATAAGAAGCGGGATAGAAAAACTCTATCCGGGCAGGTATGAAGTAAGGGTCATGGATTTTGCCAGGGAGGTGGGCTCTGTCCGGATTGATGAATTTCATAAGAAGTCCTGGAGTTTATTGCTGCGTTATCCGACTGTTATGAACCTGGCGTTCTACGTCGCGGATGTATTTCACAGGCTGGGGCATAAAATGGAGGAGGTTTTTGGAAGGAAGTTCATAGAGGATTCAATACGGTTTGTCAGGGAATACAAGCCCGATATGATTATCGGGGTCCACCCGCACACTATTCACGTTGCAGTAATAATAAAAAAAAGGATGGGACTGGACATACCCGTGATAGGGGTTGATATAGAGCCCTTCTACTGCAATTCCATTTACGTAATTCCGGGAGTCGACAAGTATATCGTTTTTTCTGAAAGAATAAAAAGGAAGTTAAGCAAAAATGGCGTTCCCGAAGAAAAGATTGTAATTTTTGATTTTATAATAAAACCCATATTTACCGGGAAGTTTGACTCCGTTGAGGCAACAAGAAAGAGGCTGGGAATAGCCACTGACAAGCTCACTGTTCTTATGACCTCAGGCGGTGAAGGTATAGGCAAAATTGAGAAATATATAATGGCAACCATCAAATCCAACCTGGACGTTCAATTACTCGTTATAACAGGCAGAAATACTATAATGAAGGAGGAGTTAAGCAGGATTGTAATTCCGGAAGGAAGTAAAACAATCCTGAAAATATTCGGGTTTGTGGAGGACATGAGCGGGGCTACGCATGCTGCCGATATATCTTTTGGAAAGGCGGGCGGCTGCACCACCATAGAAGGGCTTTGCATGAAAAAGCCGATGATGTACTTCAAGTACGTCGGGGAGAATGAAAGGCAGAATATAGTGTTTGTTGAGAAGAACGAATTGGGCTGGTACGTTCCAACGGCAAGAAGGTATGTGCAGCGGCTGAAAGAAGTTATTAAAAACCCCGGCATACTAAATGATATAAGAGAAAAATACGAAAAGCTGAATATTAAGTCGGGCACAGAGGAAATAAGCAGGTATATTGTCAGTATCCTTAATGGATGGAAACCCGGGGGGAAGATATGAAAGTATTAGTAACCGGAGGCAGTGGTTTCATAGGCAGTCACCTCATAGAGGCGCTTCTTGAAGGAAAGCATGAAATCAGATGCCTGGTTGTAAAGGGTGATGACCTGTCCTGGATACAGGGTCTAAAGATAGAGATTGTATACGGTAATACCACTGACAGGGAGTCTCTTGAAAAAGCGGTTAAGGGCGTTGATTACGTGTACCATCTGGCAGCGGTGTTACTCGCTCCGGATTATGAAGGTTACCACAGGATAAACTATGAGGGCACAAAAAACATCGTTGATGCCTGCATTGAGTCCGGGCTGAATTTGAAGAGGTTCATATTTGTCTCCAGTGTGGCTGCCGGCGGCCCAACGGGTAAGGATGAGGTATTGACGGAGGAAAGCAAGGGCAGGCCGATATCGGATTACGGCAGGGTAAAACTGAAAGCTGAAAAATACCTGGAATCGGTGAAAGATAAAATTTCGTTTACTATTATAAGACTGTCAGTGGTATACGGCCCGCGGGAAAAAGGAGCTATTTACTCCTGCTACAGGGTAATAAACGCAGGATTCAAACCTCTTCTCGGCAAGGGCATATCAAATATATGTTATGTAAAGGATGCTGTGAATGGGATGATTCTTGCGGCCCGGAAAGATGTGGCAAGGGGTAAGACGTACCTGATAGCGCAGCATGAGCTGGTTACAAGGGAAGAAATATTTTGCAGTATTGAGAAGGCAATGGGTAAAAAGGCGCTGACATTAAAAATCCCGCTTGCGGTAAGCCTGCTGGCCATTCCATTTTTCTGGTTGTTCAGTAAAGTTACCGGGAGTGAAATAATATTCAATTTACGTAATTATATCGACCTTAGACACGGTTACTGGAAGTATTCAACCGACAGGGCGGAAAAGGAACTGGGATTCAATTCGGAATATGGCCTTGAGAAGGGCGCCAGGTTAACGGCAGATTGGTATAAGCAGAACGGTTTGTTATAACAGGGGTGGGAAGCAAACCCCTGTTTAGGATTTGGGTAATCGGAAATTCTTGACAATCATTGCTTTTTGTGTTAATATATTATAATTAATTAGAATAATAGAAAAAATTATCATACCAACTGATTAAGGAGTAATAGCAAGAGTTTTAAGTTTATTCAGAATCAAGTTAATATTGATACTTGATAAATATTAGAATATAATTACTAATATAATTAAAACAAAACTCCGCAGCTTTTAAGTTGGGAGATTTTTTATTTTTATGGAGGAATATGAAGAATACTGATAAAAAGATAAAGAACGAAAGCCATTTGAGGTCCTGGACAAAGTCAATTGTCTGGAGGATAATAGGAATACTGCTTTTGTGGGTTATTTCCTGGGTTGTGCTTAAGGATTGGAAGGAAGTAACTTTAATTACGATTGTATTCCATGTTATCAGATTCATTCTCTACTACTTCCATGAGAGGGTGTGGGATAAGATTCACTGGGGAATTACAAAACATCCCCTGAGCGGGATGAATGTCAAACAGGATCTTACTCCTGAAGACAAAAGGATTATCCGGGAACAACTGGAACGGCTGGGTTATATTAATTAGAAAACGGTTATTATGGCAAAAAGAAAAAAAGTTTTAATCATCGGCTGGGATTGCGCTGCGCCTGATATTGTTTTTAACAGGCTGAAAGATAAACTGCCGGCTGTAAGGAATATGATGGAAAAGGGCGTCTGGGGGAACCTGAGAACCTGCTATCCCCCCATTACCGTTCCCGCCTGGAGGGTTATGTTTACGGGCAGAGATCCCGGGGAGCTCGGTGTATACGGGTTCAGGTCCCGTGAAGGGAGTTCCTATAATGATTTTTCAATAGTAACGAGCAATTCAATCAAAGTTCCTGCCATATGGGATGTGCTGGGAGAGAAGGGCGGGAAGTCAATTGTCAGTAATGTGCCTCCCTCATACCCGGTCAAAAAAATTAACGGGCACATGATATCGTGTTTCATAACTCCGGGCCCTGAGAATGAAT
>JAUXBS010000094.1 GCA_030619245.1 Clostridia bacterium
ATTGAGGTTGTCCTGAAGGCGCAGGGAAAATGGAAGAAGGTAGTGGAAAAATACATGCTGGGTTAGTTTCAGTTTATTCGCCTGTGCAGAAAATTACGGGTTTGTTATGGGAAATTTATCCAATTAGTCTAAAGGTATATATTTTGAAATTCTGGCAGAAAATAATTCGTGCGTTGATCCGGATTTTAATAGTGTTTAATTATTTTACCGTAAAACTAATCCCGTTTAAGGCGGCGGTGTTTATTGGGGGCTGTCTGGGTAGGATTGTATGGCTTGTGTTTGGCAGGGAAAGGGCCGGGTGTGTTGAGAACCTGAGAAAATCGTTTCCGGAAAAATCCGAAAATGAAATTGCAGGGATTTCAAAAGAAGTGTTTATGAACCAGGGGAAGAACTACATGGAGTTATTGTGCTTTCCCAGGTTAAAGAAAAACAGGCTCAATAAGTATGTGAAAATTCAGAATGAGGAGATTATCAGGAAAGCCCTGGACGGGAATAATGGTGTCATAATACTTACGGCTCACTTTGGGAACTGGGAATTGCTTGGAGCCGCGCTGGGAACCAACGGGTACCCGCTCTGGGTAATAGCAAGGAGAATATACGATAACATTCTAAATAAATGGCTGATAAATCTGCGGCTGACCAGGAATATACATATAATTCAAAGAGGGGAATCGCCAAAGGAGATATTGAGCGTATTCAAGCGCAACCGGATGCTTGGAGTGATTCTTGACCAGTATTCTTCGCGGGTTCCGGGCGTTTTTGTGGATTTTTTCGGCAGGCAGTGTTATACTTCGAACGGACTTGCATCTATTGTGGCAAAGAAGGATATTCCTGTTATTCCATGTTTCATCGTAAGGCAGAAGCAGGGACATTTATTGTGCGTGGGAGAACCCGTGGAACCGATAAGGCTGGATGACAGGGAAGCTGAAATCAGGGAGAATACGCAGAACTACACGAAGGTGATTGAAAGCTGGATTAGGAAGCATCCTTCACAATGGGTCTGGATGCATGACCGATGGAAGGCCCCAAAAATAGCATGAGTCATAATTCTATGAATAAATATCGGTGCTGGGTGGTTCTTTTGTTATTGTTCCTGCAGGGCTGTTCACCGGAAGACGGCGTTTCTGGTGGAAGGAAGAAACAGATACCTGACCAGACCATACATGGTTTTGTGGTAACTGAAATGAAATCAGGGATAAAGGAGTGGAAACTCATTGCTGAAAGGGCGGATATTTATCAAAAGAGGAATGAAACTGAATTGTTTAAACTCAGCATGAAGTTCTATAACAGTGAAGAGGATGTGACTTCCACTTTGACTGCCGATGAGGGGAAGGTTAATAACAAGACGAATGATGTTTTTATGAAGGGGAATGTCATTATAGTTTCAGAAGAGAAGAAAAAAAAGCTTACAACAGAAAGCCTGCGGTGGGATGCCGGAAGGGAGAAATTGCTATCGGATGATTTTATCAGGCAGGAGGATGAGGATGTAATAGTCACAGGTTACGGGCTTGAGGTTGATTCCAGGCTGGGCAGGGTCCTGATAAAAAAAGATGTTAAGGTGGAACAAAAGGTGAAAAAGGAATGAGAAAAAAAGCAATATTGCTGATTATATTGTTAATGCTGTTGATTGCCGGTGTTGCGCGCGCTGCGAATAAGAATAAAGGTTATATAGTTACATCTGACAGGATGGAGGTAGCGAAGAAAGGCAGGGCGGCTGTATTTATTGGTAATGTGAAGCTTACGAAGGAGGATGTTACGGTAATGTCTGACAGGATGGAGAGCCATGAAGAGGAGGATTTTCTTCTTGCGACCGGCAGTGTCCATGGTGTGGATTTCTCGGGGGAAGGAGAAAAGACAGAGGTTTTCTGCGAAAGGGCAGAGTACAACAGGGATGTCTCTATGGGTGTTTTTACCGGGAAACCAAGGGTGGTTAAAACTGATGTTGAGGATGAGAGTGAAAGTATTGATATAAGCGGTGACAGGATTGAAATGTTCAAAGAAGAAAAAAGGGGGAGTGTAAAGGGAAACGTGGTTGTTAAGCAGGGGGATATTAGCGCTGCAAGCGATCTTCTGGATTATGATTCTGAGTTAGATAGAATAATTCTGAGTAAAGGTGAACCGATAATACATCAAAGTAGTGAAGATGTTGAAGCTGAATATACTGCCGGGCGGATTACCATGTTGGTGGATGATAAGGTAATAGTATTTGAGGATAAATTCAGGGCATGTATTTACATGAAGGAAGAAGGCGATACGGAAGAAATTCAAGTGGACATGGAAACGGAGCAGGATTAATTATGTCTTTATCAACGGAAGCAATTGTAAAGAAATATTCCAGGCGCACAGTGGTTAATAAAGTTAACATAGAGATAGGATCCGGGGAGATTGTGGGTTTGCTGGGGCCTAACGGAGCGGGCAAAACCACGATATTTCATATGATAGTCGGACTCATCAGGCCTAATTCAGGCAGGATACTTCTTGAAGGCAGGGATATTATGAAGTCTCCCATGCATATACGGGCCAGGCAGGGTATTGGATACCTCGCGCAGGAACCTTCTATTTTCAGAAAGCTCTCAGTAAAAAATAATATAATGGCTATCATAGAAACACTTGACATGAAAGATGAGGATAAGGAAACCAGATTGAAGGAACTGTTAAAGGAACTCGAGATTGAACACCTGTCAGATAACAAGGCCTATTCATTATCCGGGGGAGAAAAGAGGAGGGTGGAAATAACGAGGGCGCTGGTAACTTCACCAAAATACATCCTGCTTGATGAACCATTTGTTGGAATAGATCCGATTGCAACCGTTGAAATTCAGCAAATCATTGCGAAATTAAGGGGCAAGGGGCTTGGAATACTGATTACAGACCATAATGTAAGGGAGACTTTAAAGATCATTGACAGGGCTTACATAATATACGAAGGGGAGATTCTAATATCAGGTACTGCTGAAGAACTGCTTAAGTCAAGAGAAGCGCATAAGGTTTATCTGGGGGAAAAGTTTAAAATGTAGCGGCAATAAATCGATGTCAGGGAAGAAGGAGTATTAAACGAATGAAAATCATGGATTTTATTAGTAAGGATGCTATTAAAGTAGGCCTTGAGTCAACAACTAAAAGGGAAGTAATCGGGGAACTGGTTGACCTGTTAATAAAGGCCCGGAAAGTCAGAAAGGATGCAAAGGGGAAAGTAGTCAGGGTATTGATGGAAAGAGAAAAAGCAGGGTCAACAGGTATTGGGCAGGGTATTGCAATTCCTCATGCAAGGTCAACAAGCGTAAAAGACGTAGTCATTGCGTTCGGGAGTTCCCCTGGTGGAATTGAATTCAGTGCCCTGGACGGGGAGCCGGTGTATATAATTTTCCTGTTAATGGCTCCAAAGGAGTCAACGGGATTGCATTTGAAGATTCTGGCCAAGATATCAAGGCTTTTGAAGGATAAATATTTCAGAATGGATTTGAAGGATGCAAAAATCCCTGAAAAAGTGATCAGAATAATCAAAAAGGAAGACCAGTAAAAATTATTAGATGAAGGGGGTTCATCACTGTATTTGAAGAAGGTATTTCATGAAGGAATGAAAAATGAGAAAAATTACCGTTGATAATATTTTAAAAGAAAAAAACGTTGCGCTGAAGTTAAAGCCGGTGTTGTCAAAATCAGGGATGGATAGGGAGATTAAGACTCTTGAAATTCACCGTCCTGTTATGGCTCTTCAGGGATGTTTAGATTCGTTCCCTCGGGGGGCGGTTCAAATACTGGGTAAAGAAGAAATGATTGCCATAAGCAAGTTGAAGAAGGACAGTAGGAGGGATGTATTCAGGGAGCTTTTCAGAAAAGACATTCCCTGTTTTGTTGTTACGGCAGGCATTAAACTGCCTAAAGGGTTCGGCAAGGAGGCGGAAAAAGCAAGAATACCGGTATTGAGGACTTCTCTTTCCACAACCAGGTTAATTAACAGGATATTCATATTCCTTGATGACAGGATGGCTCAAAGAACCACGGCGCAGGGAGTCATGATGGACATTTACGGTATGGGGATACTCATTACAGGTTATTCAGGGATTGGCAAGAGTGAATGCGCCCTGGAACTGTTAAAAAGAGGCCACCGCCTTATTGCAGATGACCTTGTTGGTATAAAACAAAGATCAGGCAGTATTCTTGTGGCTTACTTCATGGGAGTAAACCATCATTATATGGAAGTAAGAGGGCTTGGCATAATAGACATAGAGAAGGTTTTTGGCATAGGTTCCGTAAGGAATGCTATAAGAGTTGATCTTGTGATAAAACTGGAGGATTGGGATAGAACGAAGGAGTATGACCGCCTGGGTTTAGAGAAGAGGTATAAGGCCATGCTTGATATAAAAATCCCTGAAGTTGTTGTTCCGGTTATGGCAGGCAGGAACCTGGCAGTTATTATTGAACTGGCGGCGAAGAACCAGAGGTTGAAGGAAGAAGGGCATTATGCCATTAGGGAACTTGACCGGGAACTGATAAAGATCACAAAAAGGAAAAAAAAGAAATAAAGTCAGCAAAATGATTGGAATCATAATAATAACGCATGGGAATTTCGGAAAAGAACTTTTTGCCTCGGTTGAAAATATCCTGGGCAAGCAGGAATTCGTGAGTGTAATATCCGTTCAGGTTGGCGACGGGCTGGATACTGTAAAGGACAGGCTGGGTAAGGTAATAAATGATCCCGAATTTCCGGAGGAAAAAATAATAATTGTTGATATCTTCGGAGGCACCCCGTCAAATGCAAGTTTGTCCTTTGTGAAGGTTCCCGGGGTAGGAATAATAAGCGGTATAAACCTGCCTGTATTAATTGCCTTTTTTTCAGGCAGGGGAATAAAGAGTTCGTCTGAACTGGTTTCAGAGATAATAGATGCCGGCCAAAAAGGGATAATAAATATAAAACAGAAAATGTTGGAGAAACTGGGAAAAAAGTAATGGGTTTAATGCTGGTAAGAATTGATGACCGTCTTATACATGGCCAGGTAGTTGAAGGCTGGTGCAAGCATTGCAGGATTAATCATATTGTGGTCTGTAATGATACTGTGGCCAGGGATGAGATGCAGAGGACACTGCTTTCGCTGGCTGTTCCTTCAGAAATAAAAATATCCATTTATAGTATAAAACAGGCATTAAAAGAAATTCCATCACTGGAAAATGAAAAAGGAAATGTAATGCTCCTGCTTTCCTCGCCACAGGATGCTCTTAGGCTTGTAAGGAAGGGGCTTAAGGTAAAAACGATAAATGTGGGGGGGATGCATTATTCACCCGGGAAAGTACAGGTACAAAAAGCAATATCATTAGGCGATGATGATTTAAATGCTTTTGAGGAACTGGACAAACTGGGTGTTATACTTGAAGCGCGGATAGTGCCTACGGATACAAAAATAAGAATGAATTAGGGGTATTATAAGGGTGTATTTCCGTGTTATAATCAAAGGATTTTAAAGGAAAAATGTTTATTAAAATACTGTGGGTCAGTCTTGTTGGCGGTATTATAAACCTGGATGAGCAAACATGGATACAGTCAATGATTTGCCGTCCGGTTATTACAGGCCCGGTAATAGGGTATTTATTAGGGGACTTGAATACGGGATTGATATTTGGAATATTAATTGAACTTATATTGTTTAATGTTTTGCCGATGGGGGCAGCAATGCCG
>JAUXBS010000189.1 GCA_030619245.1 Clostridia bacterium
CATTTCAGGGAGTGAAAAGAAGCGAGCCGGTAAGGTGTATGTTGATATGACAGGGGGAACGGAAGGGTCCGAGGAAATATTTGAGAAACTCAGCGCCTCGCGTGTTGGAACTGTTGTTGGAATGCACATGAGCGAAAAACACTTTGAGAATGCGAAAAAGTTCCACATCAATGTTGTTATTGCAGGACACATTTCTTCGGATAACTTGGGGTTGAACCTGCTGTTAAGCAAGGTTATGAAGAAGTACGGACAATTAAAGATAATTCCTTGTTCAGGGTATTATTTTTCTAAGCATTAAACGGAGATAATAATTTGGCAGTTCCTGAATATGTAATTGAGCAGATTCGGAACAGCAATGATATAGTTTCAGTCATTTCCGAACATATAAATCTTAAGAAGACAGGGGCCAATTATAAAGCCATCTGCCCTTTTCATAAAGAAAAAACCCCATCTTTTGTCGTTTCCCCGGAAAAACAAATTTATCATTGTTTCGGATGTAATGAAGGGGGGAACGTTTTCGGTTTTCTCATGAAGTATGAGAACATCAGTTTCTTTGAATCGTTGAAAAAACTGGCGGGACGCGCAGGGATTGCTTTACCGGAAGATGCGGTAAGCGTGAGCCAGGGCAGGAGCAGGGAAGAGAAGCAATTACTGTATGAAATCAATGAGTCTGTTGCCGGATTTTACCGGACTTGCCTGAAGAACAGTCCGGCAGCAAAGAAAGCAAGGGAATACATCCGGAAGAGAAAAATTTCGCAGGAGATGATTGACAGGTTTGGTGTAGGGTATGCCCCTGCAACTTTCGGAGAGGTATTGAGGATAGGAAGGGAAAAGAAATATTCCAGGGACCTGCTTGAGAAGGCAGGGCTCATAACATACTCAGAAAAGACCGGGAAGTGGCTCGATAAGTTCTTTGACAGGATAATGTTTCCCATTACTGATTATGATGGAAGGGTGATAGCCTTTGGGGGGAGGACCCTTGGTGACAAGCCGCCAAAGTATTTGAATTCTCCGGAGACCCCGCTCTTTAAGAAGAGTAAGGTTCTATACGGGCTTGATCATGCGAGGAAGCCCATTCGGGAAAATGAAAGAATGATAATAGTTGAAGGCTACATGGACGTGATAACATCCCATCAATATGGTTTTGATAACACCGTTGCAACACTTGGCACTGCGCTGACTGAAGATCATTCCCGTATAATACCAAGGTATACCGAAAGGGTATCAATGGTGTATGACAGCGACCCTGCCGGGATGAATGCCACCTTGAGAGGGATGGGAGTGCTTCTGGATACGAACCTTGAAGTGACGATTGCCGTGTTCCCCGAAGGGAGTGATCCTGACAGTTTCCTGCATTCAAAAGGCAGTGATGAGTACCTGCATGAAATTAAAAATGGGCTTGAACTTGTGGATTTCAGGATAAAAACAGCAACCGGGGGCGTTGATATCAATACTGCAAACGGTAAGGTTTCCGTTGCAGTGAAGGTCCTGCCTTTCCTTGGAAGGATAAAGAATGAAATACAGCAGGAGGAGGGAATAAAAAAGTTATCAGATGCAATTAATGTTTCAGTGAATGTTTTAAAAGAGGAATTAAGAAAATCAACAAAGGGCCGCTCTGCGCTGAAGAGCAGTTTTGAGAAGGTTAAGAGGCAGAGTGAATCGGGCTTGAAGCTGGAAAAGAACCTGATTCTGGTTCTGTTGAAGTATCCTGAGCTGGCGCCTGTGGCTTTTGATGAAAAAAAACTGTCACCGGATGATTTTCAGGATGAAATATCAATAATAATTATATCAGTTATTGCGCAGTTACACGGTCAGGGAAGGAGTTTGGAACCAAAAAGTATTATAAGCCAGGTGTGTAAAAAATACGAGAATGACGAGGAATTGGTTGATAAGGTAAATAAAACAGTTTCTTCTCTTTCTCTGAATGAAATCAAATATAGAAATCCTGATAAAACATTAACAAAACTTATCAAGGATTTTAGCGCGTTAAAAAATAAAAAGAAGTATGATGAATTAATGAAATTAGTGGTGCTATCATTGAGTAAGGGTAAAGAGGATGGCTTGAAGGAATTTGTTAGACAATCCAGAATGATAAAGGGGAGTAACAACTGATGGATGGTTATGAGAATAAATTTAGCAAACTGGTAGAGCAGGGCAAGGAAAGCGGGAAGCTCTACTATGATGAGATCAATGCCCAGTTGCCGAGCGGGAATATTGACTCCGATGAAATCGATAACTTTTTTGAATTGCTGAGCAATCTTGGTATTGACGTTATTGACAGGGTTGATTTTGGAAAGGATAATTTCAAGGATGGCAAGAAAAAGGAAGAGTCAATTTCAATTGCGCCCATCTCTGAATCCGAGGCAGGCGATTCAATAAAGATGTACTTGAATGAAATGGGCAAGGTGCCGCTCCTTACAAGAACCCAGGAAATGTACCTGGCGAAAAACATCAAGGAAAAGGAGAAGGACCTGAAGTGTATGGCTCTTGAATCGCCCGTTGCTTTGAGAGAAGTGCAGAAGATGGGGGAATTGTTAAAAAAGAAGGAAATATCAGCCAGGGAACTGATGCCAAGAGGGCGTAAGACCAATGCGTCACTAATGAGAATGAGTGTTAAGGTTAAAAAAGTCGTGTCCGATATTACCAGGAGCGAGAAGATTATAATAAAATGCAGGTGTATCCTGAAAACGAAAGACCCTGAAAGCAAAGGATACGGGGAGAAGGACAATCAGCTTCAGAAGGAAACTAAAAAAGTTCTCAGGCAGATACTTTTTCTGAACCTTAAACCGGAAAAGATAAAGAGGATTATACTGAGGATAAAGCAGTTTGGTTTGCGCGTGAAACAGGTTGAGAAAGAAAAAAGCGTTTTTCTGCAGGAGTTGAAGTGCCCCCATGAGGAGGCAAAGAAGTTGTACGCGAGGGCTTCCAGAAGGAGGATATCAGGGTATAAATTCAGGCAGGAAACGGGCATAACGGTGAAGAGGATGGCAAGGATTAACAAGGAGATCGGCAAGATCAGCAAGTTCGGTACCCAGGTTGAAAAGGCAACGAACATGGATTTCCAGGAAATACTTGGCCTTTATGAGAAGATATGCCAGCTTGAATCAGAGATAATGGACGGCAAGATGAAGCTCGTTAAAGCCAACCTCCGGCTGGTTGTCAGCATTGCGAAGAAGCATATAAACCCGAACCTGTCCTTGCTGGATTTAATTCAGGAGGGAAGCATAGGGTTAATGAAGGCTGTTGATAAGTTCGAATATAAAAGGGGGTTTAAATTCTCCACCTATGCCACCTGGTGGATAAGGCAGTCAATCAACAGGGCAATAGCAGACCAGGCAAGGACCATAAGGATACCGGTGCACATGAAGGAGATTATAAGCAAGCTGAACAAGGTGGCCCGCCATTACAGGCAG
>JAUXBS010000268.1 GCA_030619245.1 Clostridia bacterium
ACTCTCTTACCTTTTGATATGTCTACATAGTCGAGAAGATCGTGTTCTGACCAGAATATGAATTCTTCATCTTCGTCTTTGAATTTGGGTATCCTTTTTAGCTTTTTGTTCATGTCCTTTCCTTTCTCTCCTGCTCATACTTCGAGCAGAAATTACCCTTATTTTATCGTTTCGCACAGTAAATATTATAGTGAGTTTTTTTCCTTTATTGGTAATACCGAGAGCGTAATATCGTTGTTCTCCTTGTTTATTGTTCCCGGGTATTTCTTCTATAACTGGAGTATTGAAAAATACTTCCTCACATTCACTAGTGGTTACTTTGTGTTTAATAAGGTTTTTTTCTCTATTCCCTTTATCCCAGTCAAATTTATTTAATATAAATATAAATTTTTTCAGATTATTCATATATATCTATCATATACAATATATTATTTCTTGTCAAGGAAAAATTAAAATAATTTCCTGCCATGAAACTAAATAGTAGGGTTACTTTCCCTGTAGGATAGAGCCCAGGTAAACAGTGTCAGGAATACGAACAGGCCAATATAATTAACATGAGAAAAGCTGGTGGAGAATAAACTAAAAGTGAAAAGCGTAAAAGTTCCGCCCGCGAGAAGGCTGGTAAGAGTATTATCTTTATACTGCTTGAGCAGCAGGGCTACGCATACGGGGAAGCCGGTAATTACCTGCAGGAGCCAGAACGGGAAATTTCTATCCGGACTGACAAGCCCGAAATATTTTAATATGTGGGAAACCCCGAATTCATTTGGGCCCCCTATCGTGAAGTTTATCTTGCTTTCCCCGATAATCGATTTAAATATATCATCATAAAAGCCGTTAAAGTCCCAGATTATGAATGGAAGGATGAATATCCCGCAAGTGATGTAGAAGGGATAAGATTTCTTAAGCAGGTCTTTCCAGGATACGTTCATAAGCCATTTAAGCCGCAGGGAGTAAAACGGGATGAAAAACCAGCTGAACTGTTTTAATGAGCAGGCGACGGCAAAACATATAAGGGATGATTTATATGCTTTTTTCTCAAGCAGCAATAGCGAAAGCAGAATCCAGAATAATAATGTTGTTTCATTAAAACCAATCAGGAAGTGATGGAGGGTCAATGGGTTAAGGGAAAACAGTATGAGCATCAATAATTTTCCCGTTTTGTTTTTAATGAAACCAAGCAGTACAAACATCGTTCCTATATAGAAGATGAGCTGAAATATCTTATGGTCGTACCAGCCGAACAGTTTATTCCATATAATGTAAAACGGTGTTGGTATCAGGAACATGCCGGGCAGGTAAACGTAATGTTTAAAAGCGGGGTTTTTCTCCCCGAAGACTCCAACGAGTGAATTTGAGTAATCCTCAGTGTAGGGGTTTTTCCCTTCTGCCATGAAGGCAATTGCCTGTTCAGTTGCAAAAAGGCTGTCAGTGGTCATTAAGTAGCATGCAAGGTCAACATCCAGTTTATAACCTCCGGGAAATTTCCTAATCAGTTCACTGCCCGGAGTGAATTTCAACCTTGATTGCCTGCGGGCGGCTACAGAGGTTAAGGTTGGATATATAATGAAAAAGAAAAAAAACACTGAAAGGATAATAGATTTTACCCTGTACTTTTCACCGGTATCCTTGTGCAGGTAGTCGTAGAGAAGATAAACAAGCACGAGGATGAAAACCAGGGCGACTGTAGCGTATTTTAACTGCTCGCTTCCCCGGAATGTGCTGAGGACGAGTATCCTCTTATACAGTATTCCCGTGAACAGAAAAAGAAACATGGAATCTATTGAAATCAACGGTATTTCTCCTTTTACCAGACAAAAGTTCTGAACTTTATATTTCCCCTCATGACCGAGTAGAACCGGATAAAGGGGATTATGAGAAACTGAAACGACAGGATAGCCAGGTGTTTCAGATTAACTTTTTTCCTCCTGCAGGCAAGAACCACTGTCATTACATGCGAAGCAAGGAATAATATAATGGTTGTTAACAAAAGGGCAGGGTTTCCTGTTAATATTGAGATTATCAGGAAGGGCATTGAAAGGTAATACCCGTAATAATAAACCGGAAAGGCCCGGCCGTCATACCATTTAAGCATTTTCCTGTAAAGTTCAGGGTGTTTCTTGTAAAGCAAGGCA
>JAUXBS010000124.1 GCA_030619245.1 Clostridia bacterium
GAAGTGTTTGTTTTCTTTTGCGTTTCCCTTATAAAACCGGTAACAATTGATTCGGGCATACCGAATATATTGATATCGGCGGCAGGCGCCTCATCCAGCGCCTTTTGAAAACCTCCCACCAGGACCTTTAATTCCGTGCCTGACGGCATCCTCATCAACTCCTTGAGCCTGGTAATGTAATTCTGCACCCTTTCAACCTCAGCCCCGCTCTCTACAACCTGTATAACCCGGAAACCGCAGTCCCAGTTCTTTTCCAGCTGCAGGGCTACCAGAACAGCAAGGTTTATGTTGGGGCTCTTTTCTCTTATCCACAGGTTTATCATCTTCTTCTCCCCGAAAGCCATTTTCGGGTGCAGTTTCAAAACAATTATTCCAAGACTCTCCTTTGCGGCCTTTTCAATTATATCCTTTATATCCAGGTCTTTCTTATCATTCTCACCGATAGTCAGGAATAACACATTTGACGGGAAAAATAAAGCCGGCATCATCTCCATGATATTTGACGCCCCTGTTAAAAAATCAGGCGACTGTATAATTGCGCTTGATACAAAAATACCCTTCTCCTTCAAGGGGGCAATCAATCCCTCAAGTTTATCCCTGCGTTTAGCCAATGACTCTTTTTTCTCCACGGTATCTTTATCCGTCATCACGTTAAAAGCAATTATCCTGCCCCTGGGCAGGGATACCTCGCTGACAAACTGCAGCAGGTTCTTCCATTCCCCGGGAGCTTCAACCGGTACGAGCAAATTGGGCTTCCATATTTTGGGATGGTACGGCAGCCTACTTGCCGCCCTGGCTGTAATCTCGGATATGAACTGCAACAACCCGCTGCGCACGTCAGGCCCGTGGGTTAACATTTCTCTCCTTACAAGAATAACGTAAACAACAACAATTACGGCCACCGCAACAACAGTAAAAAGAGCGTTTACAAGAAACATCGTTACCGCACAGCCAAGCGCTCCCAGGAACGAAACTACAACCGGGATTTTAAAGGACGGCCTGAAACTTGTAATCCCTATAATCTGTTCAATGAATACTGACATGTTAATCATCCCATAAGTTATAAGGAAAAACATTGTTATGAGAACCGCTGTCCCATCCAGGGAACCAAGCAGCAGGATGGCAAGGACCAGCAACGATGTGAATATTATGGCAACCCCGGGTTCCCTGCGCTCATTTACCTTTGAGAACGCTCTGGAGAAGGGTATGATTTCATGCCTGCCAAGAGCAAGCAAAGTCCGGGGTGAAACCACGAACATTGACAAGGCGGATGAGAGCGTCGCGCCCATGATACCGCCTATCATAAGCCATTTCCAGCGGGCTATGTCAACGATAATACCTGTATTCCCGGCCAGGGCTTCCGGGCTGGCGTTACGGGCAAACCAGAAGGCCACTGTAACATAAATAACAAAACCAAGGGCAATTGCCGACAGTGTGCCCGCGGGTATACTCTTCCTTGGGTCTTTCAACTCCCCCGACATGCCCGCGCCCGCGAGAAATCCGGTTACTGCAGGAAAGAATATCGCAAATGCCGTCCAGAAGGAAGTCACGCGCAACCCGGAAAAAAGGTTTACCTGCTGAACATCCGCGCCCCTGCCAAGAAAGAAAGACAACAGCGAAAACCCGATTACCGCCATTATGAAGTACTGTATGCGGAAAGCAAGCTTTGCGCTGATAAATGAAATAGCAAGAAGAACAGCCCAGGTTATCGCTGAAACCATAACAGCCGGATGCCCGGGAAACACCCCGGTCCAGGCAATGGTAAAACCGGTGATATAAAAAGCTATTGAAAACGCCTGGGAAAGGTAAAGGGGTATCCCTATTGCTCCCCCAATCTCAAGGCCGAGGGACTTGGCAATAATTGAATAGGCTCCACCCGCCCCTATCCTTATGTTGGTAACGATTGACGACATGGACAGCGCTGTGGCAAGGGCAATCAGGTTTGCAATAACGATTATGGCCATTGCGCCCAGTAATCCCGTGTTACCCACAACCCAGCCAAGGCGCAGGTACATTATCACACCCAGGATGGCCAGGATGGATGGAGTAAATACACCTTCAAAAGTTCCGAATCTTTTCATTCTATATTACTACTTTCAGCACGGGTTTTTTAAATATCTTTTGCCTGAAAACAATTATAATTAACCTTTCAAATAATTTCAAGCAAAAAAGAATCTGTGTCAATGTAAATACAAATATTTTCATTTTACTTTACAAATGACATCATAAAGAATATAATTACCCTTAAATTATTTCTCGGGTGAAAAATAGAATGAAACTGAAAATAGGAAATGTTACTCTCAAAAACAACGTCGTCCTTGCCCCTCTTGCGGGCATCACGGACCTCCCTTTTCGGCTGATATGCAAGAGGTTCAACCCCGGCCTTGTCTGCTCCGAGATGATATCCTCTCACGGCCTTGTTATCTCAGACCGGGAGGACAATAAGATTTCAATTGTATCAGAAAAGGAAAAACCGGTAAGCGTACAGATATTCGGGAGTAATATTGATATACTCACCGAAGCCGCAAAAAAGGTTGAAGCCAACGGGGCGGACATCCTTGATATCAACTTCGGTTGTTCCGTCAGAAAAGTCTTAAAGAGCAACAGTGGAAGCGCCGTTCTTAAAGACCTTGACCTGATGAAAAGAATTGTAAGCGCGGTAACCGGCGCCGTAAAGATACCTGTAACGGTAAAGATGCGCTCGGGGGCTGATGAAAAGAACATCGTAGCGGCGCAGGCGGCCCTTGCCTGCCAGGAATCAGGGGCGGCAGCCGTAACAATCCATCCCAGGACCACCTCGCAGTTGTTCAGGGGCAAAGCAGACTGGAATGTCATTAAACAGGTCAAAGAAGCGGTAACCATCCCCGTAATAGGCAACGGCGACATAAAGGACGAACTTGATGCAGAAAGAATGCTGGAGGCCACAGGGTGCGACGGTATCATGATAGGGCGCGCAGTGTTTGGAGACCCCTGGGTACTGAAGAGAATCCTCACGTACCTTGAAACAGGTAAAAAACTGCCCCTCCCGACTTACAGGGAAAAACTTGACATGCTCCTTGAACACGCAAAAATGCTCATTGACTACAAGGGTGAAAAAACCGGCGCTCTGCAGATGAGAAAGTTTGCATTATGGTATATCAAGGGATTGCCAAACGCCGGGAGCCTGAGGAAGAAATTCGTGAAGTGCTCCAACCTGGATGATTACCGCAGGTGCTGCGAAGAATCAACCCCTGCTTACGAATAAATTATCCTTTATATAGAACCTCCACTCAAGGCTCACCGCCTTTTTAATGCCGACCCTGGTTGTCTTAACAACCCTGAACTTTTTCAAGCCGCTGCTATAAACCTTTATCCTGCCGCCTACAGCCGTGTTATTGAGGGCTTTGGTCAAACCAAACGCCTGGCATAATTTTCCGGGCCCGCTTGCAAGGTTTACGAGTTGTTTCCGGGACAATTCATTTTTACCGGTTTTAACGCCCCTGCGCCCCGCCATCATCCTTATCCCCCTGAGAGGCTGCAGCGCGCGTATGAGCACTGCTCCCGGCTGGCCCTCCTCGGTGGTTATGTTCAGGCAGAAGTAACTGCCGTACACGAAGTATATATAAAAAAAACCATGCGTATCAAACATGATTGCCGACCTCGGCGTCCTCTTTGCCGCATGGCTCGCTTCGTCGGGGTAACCCCTGTATGCCTCGGTTTCCACTATCATACCCGAGGCGCCTTTGTACTCAATTATCTTTCCCAGCAAATCCCTCGCTACTCTTACGGTATTCCTGTTAAAAAATTCCTTTGAAAGTGATTTCATTATTCAGTGCTTCATATTAAGAACAAAAGTTCTTGACCGCGATGCAGTTTCCTTCCTCATCGTATCTCACGCTGCTTAAAAGTTTGTTACTGCTCCAGATATCTTCCCTCCTTAACTTCCCGCTCTTGTAATACTCCCTGCGTGAACCGTGCATCGTATTGTCCTTGAAATGGGATTCCGAAAGAATAACGCCACTCTCGTAATAGGTCCTGCAGATACCGTCCATCTTGCCATTCCTGTAGCTGGTCTCTGCCTGGACCCTGCCGTTTTCATAAAATATTCTTCTTATTTCAGTTCCGTTATCTTCCATAACCTTCCCTATACAAGAAAATACAGTACGGACAGTACTGCTATAACCCACATCACGGGCTTGATTTCCCCGGCCCTGAAACATATCACCTTAAGGAGCGTATGAGCTATGAAGCCAAAAGCCAACCCGGTGCTGATGCTGTAACTCAGCGCTATCATCACCATTATGATGAAAGCGGGGAATGCCTCCTCCAGGTTTGAGAAGTTAATCCTCCTTACCTCTTTCATCATGAACAACCCCACCATGATGAGAGCGGGCGCGGTGGCGTAAGAAGGCACGATACCCACCAGGGGAGCGAATAAGAGCGCAACCAGGAAGAAAATCCCGGTAAACACCGAAGTAAGCCCTGTCCTCCCACCCTGCTCAATACCGGCTGCTGATTCAATATAAGCGGTGGTGGTTGAGGTCCCCAGGGCCGCTCCGAACATCGTTGCCCCCGCATCAACAGCAAGCAGTTTCTCTATGCCCTTTATCTTCCCGTCATTTGCAACCATGCCTGCCTGGTGCGAACATGCCACCAAGGTCCCAATACTATCAAACATATCCATGAACATCAATGTAAAAATGCTTCCCAGGAA
>JAUXBS010000279.1 GCA_030619245.1 Clostridia bacterium
GGCTATTTTTACCAGCACCCCACCATAGTTGACTTCATCCCTGACTTAGGAGGCAATACAGAGCTGGTTGCCCTTAAGGCAGAGCATAAGATTGTTTCATTAGAAGCGGAACTGCCGTATAATACAAGAATTAAGGTTGAGGGTTACCTGAAGGACTATTATAATCTCATAGCGGATGACCGGGATGACCCTGTTGATGCAGACCAGGATATATACAATAAGGTCAGTACGGGGGCCGGCTATGCCAGGGGCGTTGAGTTGATGATAAAGAACAACTTATCAGAGAATTTCTCGGGCTGGATTTCCTACACGCTTTCACACGCCAGGAAGAAAGAAGGGGGAAAGGATTATTATTATGACTTTGATTATGACAGGACGCATATATTTACGACCGGCCTTAACTTCCAGCCGAAAAGAAGGTTCAATATAGGGATTATCTGGAAGTGGTTTACGGGTAAGCCGTATACGCCCAGGGTAAAAGATGTAAATTACGGAGGCATATGGGGCTGGGACAGCTTGGAGAAGAATTCTGCGAGAACGCCGCCTTACAGGAGGTTTGACCTGCGTGTCAGCAAAGAATATGTTTTCAGGGCCTGGCAATTGACGATATATGCCGAGGTTGTAAACCTGTTTAATAATAGAAATGTCAGCGGGTATCACTGGAATGATGTTGAAGGGGTGCAGGAAGCGTCGTATTTAATGCCCCGCATACCGTTTTTAGGGCTTGAAGTGAAATTTTAGGAAAGGAAGGTAATAAAATGTTTTATTCTATGTGGAACTGGTTGTCAAAAGGCGGGCCTGTGATGATAGCAATTGTAGGGTTTTCAATCATCGCTGTAGCATTTATAATTGAAAGGTTCACTTATTTTAGAAAACTGAGGCATGATGAAACCCTGTTTACGGAGAGTTTTACTAAACTATGGGACAATAACAAGATAGATGATATCATAAAACTCTGCGACAGCACCCCGGGTCCCCTGGCAAAGGTAATGAAGGCGGGTGTGGTTGCCTACAGGAAGAACCCCAGGGCAATAAAGGCGAGGATGCATGAAGTGGTAATATATGAAGTGCCGAGGCTTGAAAGGTACTTATCACTCATATCGGTTATAGCCACTATTGAGCCAATGCTGGGGCTTCTCGGCACGGTAGTGGGCATGATACGCGCCTTTACCGTAATAGCCCTGAAGGGTACGGGAGACCCGCAGGAACTGGCAGGGGGCATATCTGAAGCGCTCATAACGACTGAAGCGGGCCTTATAGTGGCAATACCCCTGATATACCTTCACAGCGTACTTGCCAGCAGGGTTGACATGATTACCGCTGATATAGAAAAGGGTGTAACCAACTTTATAGCGATGGTGGAGGAGAAATAATGGAAGAAACATATCAGATAAAGAGGAAGAGGAGAAAACCCGAAATTGCCCTTGCTCCGCTTATTGACATGGTGTTCATCCTGCTTATTTTCTTCATGCTGACCACTACCCTTGTTCAGCAGACAGGGGTGGAGGTGAAGAAACCAAAGGCGGTAAGTTCGCAGCTGCTCCCCAGGAAGAACATCCTGGTTACTATAACAAAGGACGGGGAATTCCTGCTGGAAGGGGAAATGATGGACTGGGAATCCTTCAAGAACGCGCTGGCAAAGCGCATTGCCGAATCACCGGGAGACATGGTAATAATCAATACGGACGTTGACTCTAAACTCGGGCCGGTCGTTGATGTAATGGATGAGGCAAAGCAATACGGCGCGCAGAGGATGTCAATAGCCACCGCGTACGAGAAGTGGGACGAAGAGGAATAAGAACAGCAGGATTGGGGTATAACAAATAATGAACGGCGTTTTCACTGCGAAAGCAGGTTATAAAGAATATCTTAACGATTTAAAAAAA
>JAUXBS010000168.1 GCA_030619245.1 Clostridia bacterium
AGCAAAAACCTGCGAAAATGTTAAAATCAGGATAATTAGAGTTAGTATTGATTTTTTCATATTTTACTCCGTAAAATAGGCTGAACCGCTTTTATAAGAATTGTAGAAAATAGACTGGTAGAAGTAAAGGAGAAAATTAAAAAATAAAAATAGTGACAGGCCCTATTTATTTACATTTAGGTTCGTCCCTGTTTTTTTTGATAATTTATTACAAAATCTTTACTAAATTATGTTGTTTTGTCGACAATAAAGCGAATTATGTGCGAATATTCCCCTTGACAAAATAACAGTCCTGTGATATACTTGATATTGACAGGGCAATTGAATAAGTTGTCAGTTTTATCCGATAATAGCAAACCATCCCGAAAGGGTGGGACGCAAAGCCACGGAACTAAATTCCAGAAATGGAACAAGCCAGCCGGGTTACCGAAGATAAGAGTATTTGAATATACTTGTTTACGGTAACCCGGTTATTTTTTTGGAGGCTTGAAATGAAAATTAAAAGAATATTAATAATTACTTTTTGCTTATTAATTTCAAGCTTTCTCTTAACCCCCCTTAAAGCTGAATTCGTAGTTACAGTAGAACCTGAAGATGAAATCACCATTGTCTTTGACGGAGATACTCCTGAAGAACCGGGAGAAACCCCCGCAGAACCTGAAGAGCCGGCCCTTCCTGAATACCCTGAAGAACCGGTGGCGCCTGAAGAAGAACCGGAAATACCCGCAGGGGATACGATTGACCTTACCAGTGAGAATGATGAATCGAATATTATCTGCAAAAAACTGGTTTTTGACCTCCGCAGGCACTTATCAAAGAATGCAAAAATCAAGAAAAGTTATATCTGGTTTAACCGCAGCCTGAATGAAAATGACGAATACTACAACCAGGCAAGAATCTGGATAGGGCAGCTCCCAAAGAAATGGAAGAACTCCTGGGACGGTTTATCCGAAAAAACAAGGAAAAGATTTTTAAGGCTATTCCTGAAAAGAAAATGGAGCAAGTCCTCTACACTTAACTGCAAGAAGGGCGGGTATGAATGGGATATAACCGATGACCTGCAGGCGGAATGGGATAACGGGAATGAATACTATGAAATCAACATTAAATACTATGACAGGGAATCCCTCAGTAAGTCGCTTCTGGTAATTACCTGCGAAGACGATGACTCCGAAGAAACCGGCGCGGTAATATCCGCAGCCATTGATATTAATCCAAAAACTATTAATCTTAAAAGCCGGAATTTATTAATCAGCGCCCGTATCGAACTGCCCTCCGGATACAGCGCGAATGATATAGACTTTTCAAGCGTCAATATTACAAAGGTTGACGGTTCCCTGGTGGAACCGGTACCCGCAGACAGTTACAGTAAGCAGGTAAAAAATCGTAATAACAATAATACGGCTGAACTAAAAGTCTGGTTCCCGAGGAACAACCTGAAAAAATTCCTGTCCGTAGCAGAAAATGTATCCATAACAATCAGCGGTAAACTTACCACGGGAGAGGCATTTGAAGGCCGGGCATTCATAAATGTTATAGAACCGGGCAGGAATAAACTCCTGTCTGAAAACGGAGGTAAAATAACCGGCCACGCGAAGGCGGGCATCATCATCCCGTCAGGCGCCCTGGATAAAGTGACTGAAATAACCATAACAACCAATAAGGAAACAGAAGAAGAAAATATCAATGAAGTTATTGAGAGCCCGGAGGCAAGGGATTCCGCCTTAAATGACCAGGGGCTTGAAGAAATTGGAGAAGGCTGTAACTTCGGCCCCGAAGGAACACAGTTTAATAAACCCGTTCTTATAACCCTCTATTACAATAAGGAAGAATTAAAAGGGTATAACCCGGAGGATTTAAAAATATATTATTGGAACAAAACCCTGAAATCATGGGAAACCCTTAAAGACTCAAGCGTGGATACCGTTAGTTGTTCCGTAAGCGCTTGCGTGGACCACTTCTCACTGTACCAGGTACTTACCCGGAAGATATCCTCATCCACGGATGCCCCTGAAATACCCGGTATTTCTGCATCCTTTGAGCTGGGTGAAGTATACTGCTATCCCAGCCCGGCAAGGGATGGGGTCAATCCTGTATTCCATGTTGAAGCCGGGAGCGCGGATGAAGTCCGGCTGGGAATATTTAACGTTACGGGAAATGAAATAGCTACAATCATTCTTGACAGGTCACAGGCATTCATGAAGAACCTGAAACTTACACACGAGTACACCTGGGACATAACAAACATTGCCTCGGGTATTTACATATACACCGTCACGGCTGAGAAGGAAGGCTTTATGCCTCTGCGGACAATGAAAAAGATGGGAATAATAAAATGAAGAAATTAACCCTTACAATCATTTTACTCCTTGTTATAACATCCGGCAGTTATTCCCTCGCCGGCGCATCTCCAACCGGCGCATCATTCCTTACCCTGGATACAGACGCAAGGGCAACAGGCCTGGGCGGAGCTTTTGCGGGAATGCATGGCGGTATAAGCGCAGCGCATTATAACCCCTCAGGTATCGCAGCTCTTCATGAAAGGGAGTTCCTGGCAACCCACGCTGAATGGATATCAGGAATGAACTACGAGTTTATTGGTTTTGCCTCGCCCGTAGAAATAAGTGTCGGTAATACCCTTAAAGCAAAAGGCACTGCGGGAGTAAGCCTGATATACCTCTCAGCAGGCAGTATAGAAAGAAGGGATGTCTCCGGAGAAAAAATCGACGGGGATTACAGCGCCTACGATATGGCCCTCTCATTCTCATACGGGCAAAAGCTTAACGACAGTATGAACCTCGGGATGAATTTTAAAATCATCCACCAGTCGATTGACGGTGAGAATGCCAATGGATTTGCAATTGACCTGGGTAATTCCTGGAAGACCTCTGTTGACGGGCTTTCTTTTGGACTGGCCCTGCGGAACCTGGGGCCCGGCATGAAGTTCATTCAGGCAAGTTATAACCTTCCCCTGTCGATTTCCTTCGAGGGAACCTACAGGACCTACCGCAATTACATGATAGGCCTGGATATCAGTTACCAGCCATTCGAGGGAAGAACCGGCGTTTCTCTTGGCGGCGAATATAATATCAATAAAACGTTCAGTTTAAGAACCGGGTATAATTTTAACCTGCTTAGGCCAGGCAGCCTCCGGAATGATAACGGGATACTGCCAGCAACCGCTGGATTATCGGGTGGGATGGGGTTGAACTTCCCCGGGTACAGGATTGATTATGCTTTCGTGCCGTTGGGTGAACTCGGCATAACACACCGCGTAAGTTTTTCAACAAGGTTCTAATAAAAAGTATTTCCGATGATTCCAGCCTGGCGTTTTTATTCAGACTCATCCACGTAATCAAGGATTCTTTTAACATCAAATGGCTTACTGAAAAAACCATCCCAATTACTGCAAGTCACTTCCAATGCGCCTTCCTCCAGTTTACTCCCCGTCATCATTGCAACGTTGATATCCGGCTTTATCTTCTTTATTTCAGTCAATACCTGGAACCCGTCCATCCCCTGCATAACAACATCCAGGAATACAATTTCAAAGTTTTTCTTCTTTATTGCCTCCAGGGCTTTTTGCCCGCACTCAACGGTTTCAACCTTATGCCCCGTATCTTTAAATATCGACCGGAATAACTCCAGGATGGCTGTTTCATCATCAACAACCAGAATATTTGCATTCTTCATTTTACCTTATCCCCTTTATACAGAGGAAGATCTATAATGAAATTCGCTCCCCTTCCCTTTCCTTCGGATTCAACCCTGATTTTACCGACATTCTTTTCTATTATGCTGTAAGTTACAAACAACCCGAGCCCGGTCCCCTTGCCAACCTCCTTGGTGGTAAAAAAAG
>JAUXBS010000085.1 GCA_030619245.1 Clostridia bacterium
GAGGAATTTGAAATCGAAGAGTAAATAAGTAAATAGGGACAGACACCTATTTACTTTTTTATAAATAGGGACAGACACCTATTTACTTATGATAGTAGATAAAGTAAATAGGTGTCTGTCCCTAAATAACTTACAACTTACAATTTTATTACTTGACTAATATGGTTTATGGTAGTATAATTCTATTAAAATTAAAGAACCAAAAACTAAAAGGAGGTAGGGTATGAAAAGAAGTTTGAAATTTAAGGCGCAGGTACTGTTCCTGGCGCTCCTGCTGCTGGGAGGATGTACTCTGTTTGATGGGTGTGAAGGGTATTATGAGTTTATCGGTAGTTTAAGCATTGTATCGGCAACTCAGACTTTTACGCTTTGTCTTGTGTCAAAGTACTGCATAGAAAATGTTGTCGCCAGCACTTACTCTGATGGAGATGACGAAGACTGGTACCTTAACACCAGTGCAGGTTACGCGTATGTCAGGGTTACAAAGGATGGTGGGTACGTGGACCCGGAGCCTCTCACGAATATGACCGGTGTAACCAAGTTTGAGGTGAAGATAGATACAACCAATACATCAACAGGCGAGGTTATTGACGTTAATATGGAATGGGACACAACAACGTCAACTCCCATCGTAACTGCTGGTGACATGGCATATACAGGTGATGACGGGACTCAAATTACGGGAACTTTTGAGGATATAACTTATGATTCTGACGCCTATCCGGTTAGCGGTAATGCGGTTGTAGCAATTACCCCGAATACGCCGATTTTCGGCGCCTTCACGGTTACAATGACGCACAATGCAGACGCCAGTGTTGAAGGGGATGTGGGTTCAGGAGGGCAGACAAACAACCTTGGTTCGGTAAAATTAGTTGCCAACAAGGATGCTGTTGCGGGAGAAACCCTCTATGAAGTGGAGTACGTTAAGAATTCAGCCGGTGAAATTATGGATGCTCCGGCCACTGAATAGTCCGGGAAAATATTAGTACTTATAATAAGTTGCAGCGATGATTTAATTCTTCGCTGCAACTTATTTTTGTGGAGCGTTTATGTATCTTCTTGGCATTGACATAGGGACGAGTTTCTGGAAGGCGGCGCTGTATGACACTTCAGGGAAGGTTGTCGCGGAGAGTGTTACGCCCGCGGGGGCCAGTCACGGCGGCAGGTTTGATTATTATGACCCGGACCGGCTCTGGAAGTCCGTTTCGCTATTAATAAGAAAGATAGTCCGGCAGGCCGGGAGCCCCGGTATGATAAGCGGTGTTGCGGTTGCCGGCATGGCGGAGTCGGGCGTCCCTCTTGACGGGAAGGGTAATGCTATTTATCCCATCATTGCCTGGTATGATAAGTGCACGGCGCCGCAGGCGGAATGGTGGCTTAAGAAGGTTGACAGGAAAAAGGCGCACGGCATAACAGGCCTTTATATAAAACATATTTACAGCGTTAACAAGCTGATGTGGCTGAGGGATAATGAACCTGCGGTATTCAGGAAGATGGCAAAGTGGCTGTGCCTGCCTGATTATATCGTTTATAAACTTACCGGCAGGTACACCATGGATTATTCAATTGCCTCCAGGACGATGCTCCTTGATATAAAAAAAAGAAAGTGGTCAGGGAAACTGCTTGAATACGCCGGGCTTGACAGCAGTATCCTGCCTCCCCTTTATCCCGCGGGCTCTGCCGTCGAAAGGGTCAGCAGAAGGGCGGCGGAAGCAACGGGGCTCAGCAGGAAGACGGTTGTTGTTACAGGCGGCCATGACCATGTATGCGGCGCCTTTGCCGCGGGCGCTGTCAGCGAGGGGGGAGTGTTTGATTCTATAGGTACTGCGGAGTGCCTGTTTACCGTGGTTGATAAACCTGTTCTTTCAGGGGGCGTTTACAGGTCGGGTTTTTCCTCCGGCTGTCATGTGCAGCCGGGGAAGTACTACATTATGGGAGGTATTTACACTTCGGGCGCGGTTGTTGACTGGGTGATTGGCTTGTTATTCGGCGGGAGAAACCTTACAAAGAAGAAAAAGATGGAACTGTACAAAAAGACGATCGAGAAATCATTAAAATCGCCCGGAACCCGGGAACTATTCCTGCTGCCTTACTTCAGGGGCAGCGGCCCTCCGGGGGTTGATTACAGCAGGAGGGGAGTAATGTACGGCCTGGACCTGTCGCATGACAGGCGGGATATTGTAAATGCTGCCATAAGCGGGCTGTGCTGTGAATCAAGGAGGCTGGCTGAAGCGCTTGAGGCCTGCGTTGGCGGGAAGATAAAGAAATACAGTATTACCGGTTCACTGGCGGGAATAAGGGACTGGATGCAGTTGAAGGCAAACGTGTTAAACAGGACGGTGGAAGTGATAGACGTTCCGGAGGCAGGCACCCTGGGCGCGGCAATGCTCGCCGGTATCGGTTCAGGATTATTTAGTTCTTTCAGTGAGTCAAGGAGGCGCATGAAGGTCAAAAAGGTGATAATAAGACCCAACCCTTTTACTGCAGGCAAATTCCGTGATTACTACGAAAAATACAAGTCCCTGTCTGAATTATAATGTTTTTCAAAAAACAAGCTTTATTTAATTGAATAAATCACAAAAATAAGGTATAATGGTCATTCGGCGCAAAAAAAGCAAGGGTTAAAATATGAGGAATACGCCATTTTATAAATTTTTGTCCGGGTTTCTTAACTGGTTTGGCACTTTGATGATTGCTTTCAGGCAGCCAAGAGTTAAGGCGGAGCATATCAGGAAGGCGCTTGAAATAGCGAAACCCGGCCTTATTATTTGCAGGAGGTTTACTTATTACCTGGATGCATACTTCATCAGGGGCAAGTACACACACAGCGGCCTGGTTATCTCTGATAAGGATATGATACATGCAGTGTCGGGCGGAGTTGAGTACGTTGATATAATTGATTATATCAAGGACTGTGACGGGTTTGTAATCCTGCAGCCTCCTTACAAGAACAAGGAGGATATAGCCAGGATAATTAACTTCAAAAAAGGCGCTGTTGACGCAAACGTTCCCTATGATTACCTGTTTGATAAGAAGGATGACCGGGCGTTTTACTGCAATGAACTTATATGGCGCGCTTTTAAGTCCGTGGGCATGGAAATGCCGGTTAAGAGAAGAATTGTTTACGCGGAAGACGTTATTAATTTCTGTGAAGTAATTTATGAGACTCCTTTTTAATTATTGACTTGAATAAAAGATAAGAAATTATGAGTAAAATTCATAAGTAAAATTTTTGCTTGACAGGAGTACCCTAAAGTTATAAAATCAATATATTATATTACTTAACATAATATAATTAGAAAGAGGAGATGCTTATGTATGCGGTTGTTGAGAGTGGAGGTAAACAGTACAAAGTAGAAGAAGGCATGACTGTTGAAATAGACAAACTTGGCGGAGAACCGGGTTCGGTTATCGAACTGGACAGGGTTTTAATGCTTGTTGACGGTGAAAAGGTAAATATCGGTAATCCGTACCTCAAGGATGCAAAGGTTTCCGCTGAAGTTATAGGTGAGGTGAAGGGAAAAAAAGTAATTGCTTTTAAAAAGAAGAGGCGTAAGGGTTACAAGAAAAAAATAGGCCACAGGCAGAAGTATGAACAGGTATTGATAAAAAAGATTTCCGGAGGTTGATATGGCTCATAAAAAAGGACAGGGTTCCTCGGGTAACGGGAGAGACAGCGCCGGGCGTCGTTTGGGAATTAAGGAAGGTGACGGTTCCCTTGTTACCGCGGGGAGTATTCTGGTGAGACAGCGGGGGACTAAAATATTTCCCGGTATTAACGTTGGTATTGGTTCGGATGACACGCTTTTTGCCAGGATATCGGGCAAGGTGAAATTTGAGCGCCTGAAGAAGAACAAGAAGAGGGTAAGTGTTTACCAGTAGTAACCTTATGCTGACATCAAATGTTTATTGACGAAGTTAAGATTCATGTTCAGTCAGGAAACGGCGGAAACGGTTGTCTTTCTTTCAGAAGAGAAGCGCACGTTCCACGGGGGGGGGCTGACGGCGGCAATGGCGGCAACGGTGGAAATATAGTGATAATTAGTTCCCTGGATAAACAAACACTGATTGACATGCGGTACCGTCCGCATTTACGGGCAAAGAACGGGGAACGCGGCAGTGGAAGTAACCGTCACGGCAAGAATGCTTCCGATGTTATCGTGAAAGTGCCTGTTGGAACGGTTGTTTACAATAATTCAACGAAAATCGCTGATTTGACCAGGGATGGACAACGGTTGATTGCGGTGCATGGTGGAAAAGGCGGAAGGGGCAATTTATCGTTTAAAACCCCCAGGAATCCCACCCCAAGAATTTCCGAAGAAGGCAATCCCGGTGAAAAAGCTACTCTGTTTCTGCAGTTGAAACTAATAGCGGACGTTGGCCTGATAGGTTATCCAAACGTGGGCAAGTCAACGTTGCTTTCAAGGATTTCCAGCGCGCACCCGAAAATAGCTGATTATCCGTTTACGACACTGGCTCCCAATCTTGGAGTAGTGAAACTGGACGCTGAAGATGACCTGAACAGTTTTGTTGTGGCTGATATTCCCGGGTTGATTGACGGGGCGCATCAGGGAAAGGGGCTTGGCGACAGGTTCCTCCGGCATATTGAAAGGACAAGATTACTGGTTCATATAATTGATGTTTTTGGTTACCGGGATGCTACTCTGCAGGAGAAGTACAGGGCAATAAACGAGGAGTTGAAATCATACAGTCATGTGCTGGCAGGGAAGGAACAGATAGTTGTTGCAAATAAAATAGACCTTACCGATGCCGGGAAAAAACTTAAGGGGTTTCCCTCAAGTATAGGGAAAAGGGTTTATTGCATTTCAGCTGTTACAGGCGAGGGCGTAGATAAACTGATGCACGTTATTAAGAGGAAATTAATAAAAAATAATTCATGAAAAAGAAACGCGTGGTAATAAAAATTGGGACTGCTGTTTTAACCGGGCCGAGCGGGATACTCAACGAAGAAGTAATAAGGGAACTGGTTAAATTAATAGTTAAGTTGCTTGATTACGGGTCTGAAATTATAATTGTCACTTCAGGAGCAATTGGAGCGGGAATCGGGAGGGCCAAACTTAACGGGCATTCCATAAAACATAAACAGGCGCTTGCAAGTATAGGCCAGGCGCAGTTGATGAATATATATGATAAGTATTTTTCCCGGTATAAGCGGTTGGTTGCGCAGGTGCTCCTCACCAGGGATGACCTGGTTCACCGCAGCAGGTACCTTAATGCCAGGCATACCGTTGAGACACTGCTTGGATTCGGCGTTGTGCCGATTGTGAATGAAAATGATACAGTTGCAATAGATGAACTGCCAAAGAACAGAAAGTTTGGGGATAACGATATCCTGTCAGCCGAGGTGGCGGTTAAAATGGGCGCGGATATGCTGATAATACTCACGGACGTTGATGGTTTTTATTCGATTGACCCCCGCCTGGGGAAGCGGGTAAAACTGATAAGAGAAGTGAAAAATATTACCCCGGATTTACTGAAATGCGCCGGTGGCGCGGGCAGCTTCAGGGGTACCGGGGGCATGGTTTCAAAACTGCAGGCAGTGAAGATGGCAGCGGCAAAGGGCATTGTTTCTTATATTGCAAATGGCAGGAAGAAGGATGTTCTTTTAAACATATGGGAAGGCAGGAGTGAGGGGACGAAATTTTTACCGGAGAAAAAGAAGAGATAATGGAAGATAGAAAACTCATTGTTGCGCTTGATGTTGATGATATAAAGCAGGCAGGGAAACTGGTTGATGAAGTGAAATCCCTATACTGAAAGAGGGGTATGCGGAGGGCAGGGATGCTTACGGAAAATGATGTTTTAAAGATGTTTGAAGACAGCAGGGCGTTAATGAAGGGGCATTTCCTGCTGTCAAGCGGGCTTCATTCAGACAGGTACCTGCAGTGCGCC
>JAUXBS010000009.1 GCA_030619245.1 Clostridia bacterium
CCGTTTACCGTTATGGTCCCGTTTATTATTATATAATCCGCCCTGAGTTCAATACTGCCGCCGCCACTGCCCCCCTGTCCCCCCGCTTCCCCGTACGCTCCTATCGCGTCCCCGGAGCCTCCGCCTCCCGCTCCGCCGCCGCCCGAGCCCATTAAAATGCATATACCGTCCCGCATACCCTTAACGCTTCCGGCGCTTCCACCGGCGCCTCCCGGCAGTTCCATAGCATTATCGCCGCCGTTGCCCCCTGCCGCTCCGGCCCCGCCGTAACTGCCGCCTCCCCCTCCTCCGGCGCCGCTGCCCGATACGGCTGGACTGCTCTCGCCGTCCGCCCCCGCAAAACCTCCCGGGCCGGAGGGACTACCGTTCATGCCGGCAAAACCTTTGAGTGCTGATGTTGACTGCTCCACTCCGCCGGCCCCGCCCGCGTACCCACTGCCCGTCCCGTTTATCGTGCCGTTTATCTCTATTATCAGGGCCTGCACGGTAACGGAACCGTAGTTTACGCCGTCATAGTCCCTTATAGTAAGAGTCGTACCCTGCGTAAGCATGAATTTGTCTATATCGTAATGAAACCCCGCTATCTGCGTGCTCGTAATTACAGTCCATTCTTCCCCGCCATGACTGCCGCCCGAAAGCCATTCCCAGGCAAGCAGGCCCGAAGGCAGTAGAAGAAGGCCTGTAATTAAAATTATTAGTTTGTTTTTGATGAACATATAATGATAATTGAACATAATATTATTTTATCAAAGAATATCATTTATTAAAGCGCCTGCAGGTCCTGCCGGTATTGTGACTTATAAACAGTACAACGCCTGTTTCCTCTCTACCCATTGAGACTGTGTCATAACGGTAGCCGCTTATTTTAGAGAAAAGTATATTTTTTTTGTTTTTTTCTTGCATTTTAACAAAATATATGGTATATTATAGTTATGCAAGAAAATATTGACGATAAAAAATATATTGAGAAAAGAAAACATCCGAGAATACCTGTAAGGATTAATTTCAGTTGCGAAATTTCCCAGGTAAACGCCTCATCGGTTTACGGCCTGCTGCAGTTCAACTCAAGAGATATCAGTTCGGGAGGTATCTTCCTGGAAGGGATAAAAAAACTGCCGGAGGGGCACGTGCTGAATCTTGATTTCACATTGCCCATCTATAACAAACCTGTATCAGTCAAGGGCCTTGTGTTGTGGACCAGTAATAGGGGCTCAGGTATAAGGTTCCTTTCACTTGACATGGAAGACGTTGACATGATTAATGAGTTTGTAACTGAACATTTACCGAAACAATAACCTGCAGCCTTACTTACCGCCGTTTCCTTCAATACAATCCAGTAACTCTTTTATCTTTTCTACCGTTAATATACCTGCGCCGTGAAACGCTCCATCACCCTCAATGAAGAACCCGTTACCCTTAAAAGCTTTTTCCAGTATTTTACTGCTCTGGTAGGCGTACCTGTCTTCCGGCGATGCTGATATTATAAGCCTGCCCGCGTACCTTGAAATCACTTCAGGAGTTCTTATGCCCGCGTACTCAATACCGGGTGAAAGCAGTACGAGTTGTGTTATGGAGGGCTCCCCCGCGCAGTAATTGAGGGCTATATTTGCGCCAAGGCTTGCTCCCGCGATAATGATATCTGCCCTGCCCGTATTGTTTTTTTCCAGGAACTTTACGGCGGCCCCGAGGTCAGCGGCCATCCTGCGCCATTCATTAATGAAGTACCTGTAGTTAACCGGGTTTCCCTTTTTGTCCGCAGAGCTCTTACCGTGCCCCCGCGCGTCATATGACAGGCAGCCGTAACCTTTTGCCTTCAGCGCTTTACGGAAACCGTCCCATTCATTATGGTTACTGCCCAGGCCGTGCAGCAGGATAAAACAACTGCCGCCGGGTTTTACCGGGGGAGTGAAACTGCCGTAGAACCTGCAGCCAGCCACGTCAAATAAAAACCCGTCTTTTATGGCTGCCGGCTTTACGGCGCAGGCGGCAACAGCTGCCAGGCATAATAGCGCTAAAAAAAACAGTAATTTCAGGTTATTCTTATACATGGGATTTTATCAGTTCAATAAATTTTCTCCTGTCTTTAAACGGCCCTATCAAGGCAAGGTTCATCCTGTTCCCGGTAAACACATCACCGGCAACCCTCTTAACGTCTCCTGCCGTAATCCTCTTAATTTTTCTTATACGCTCAGCCGGCGATATGATTTTTTTTGTGCGGAGCTCCTGCCTGCCGGTAAAGTTAGCCATTCCCGAAGAACCGTCCAGTACCATATAGAGGTACCCCGTCAGGCAGTTCTTCACCCTGTCCATCTCTTCCTCGGTTACCTTCTCGTCCCTTAACCTGCCGAATTCGTTAAGGATAATCTTCAAGGTACGCATAACATTTTGATGCCCTGCCCCGGCATGTACCGAGAAATTACCCGTATCCGTATAAAAGTCATTTCCGGAAGACACCGAATACACCAGCCCTTCCCTTTCCCTCAATATGGTAAAGAGGCGTGAACTCATATTTAACCCGAGTATGCCGTTAATAATATGCATGACGTCAAAATCAGGATGTTCATAGCTAAAGGTCCTCGCGCCAATGTATACCTGGGTTTGTTCTGTTTTCTTGTGGTATATTGAAACATCGGGTTTCTTCTGGTTTTCCTTTACCGGCGTAAAACAAGCTGGCTTCCCTTTCGTGAATCCACCGAAACAGTCCTCTACCAGCCTGGCCGTCTCTGCCGTTTTAACGTTACCTGCAATGGATATTACCATGTTCCCTGAAACAAAGTTTTTATTCATGTAGCCGATAATATCAAGCCTTGAAAGCCTTTTTAATACCTCCTCCCTGCCTGAGATCGTGAAGCCAAGCGGCTGGCTGCCGTACAATAAGCTGTTGTATACCTCCCATACGAAAGCCGCCGGAGTATCTTTCCTCATTTTTATCTCTTCAAGTATGGTCTTCCTTTCAACCTCCATGTCACCCTCGTCAAACCTGGAGTTAAGCAGTATGTCCGAGAGTATGTCCAGGGCCTTCCTTAAATGCCTGTCAAGTATCCTCATGTAAAAATAACAGCATTCCTGGCCTGTTGCGGCATTCAGGTCCCCGCTGATTTCATCCGCTTCCTTTGATATTGAAAAGGCATCCCTGCGCCTTTCCGTCCCCTTGAAAAGCATGTGTTCAATAAAATGCGTTATGCCGTTATTGGATTCTTTCTCCCAGCGGGAACCGCACCCTATGAAAATGTTTATGCTGACAATCCTGGTGCCCTTCATGGGAGAAACGATTAATCTAATGCCGTTTTTAAGCACCGTTTTCTTAAATAATTTTGTCATTTTTTCTTAATCCCTTTCTTCCCTTTCTTTTCCTTCATTTTCTTTTCTTCAAGCCACTTATCAAACTCATCAACCCCCCTGAACTCCGTATCATGTTCATCTTCGTAACCGCTCATCTCACAGGTCTCGATTTCATGCCTCCTGCACATTACAGGCCGTTTATCATACATCTTACACCTGTTGTGTTCATCAAGATACTCACAGTCAGTTGCATACTTAACGTACCATTTATTCTTGTCCTTCAGAATTGAAACATCCTTATGAGCGACAAACCACCTGATATTATGGAAGTCATACCAGTTCACCGGCTTGTCTATCTCCACTATTACGTACCTGCAGCAGTGCGCCGTACAATCGTCACAATTTGTTCTCTTCACCGGTTTTGGTTGTTTCATCTATTTATCGTCCTTTCTTTCCTTTGTAATTGTTTCATGTTCATCATCACTCATTGCCACTATCCTTGCCTCTTCCCCTGCTGACCTGTAAACCCTCTTCATAAGAGACCAGAAGAACTTCTCCCTGTCACAGAAAACAGGAGGGCCCAGGCGTTTCAGCAACGCCAGGTTCACCCTTGGAGAATCTATTGAAACCTTAAAGGACTTGAACTCCCTGCCGCTTTCCCAGAACCTGTTGATGGTACTGCTTAAAGGTTCAACCTTCGCGGGGCTAACGGGTTCTACGGCTATTCCGGCAGAAAGGCCGGCAGGCCGCTTCTCCTTTGAACCTGACCGCCGCCTGTTGATTTCACCCAGGATATCCTTTCTGGAACGTCCCCGGATGTGGAATAACATAAACGGGTTCCTGTCAAACTCCTCGGCCAGCACGAAGTACATTGCAGCAATGTGTTTACAGGGCATTGTCGGATCCGGACACGAGCATTTCGTTACAATGTCCTTTTTATTTTCCGGAAAAAGTTTTACACCGGCAGAAAGAAAAGCCTCTTCAATGCCTTCAGGCATTTCACCCATAAGGAGTTTTGCGATATACCTGGCGCTTGACGTAATCACCGAAATAACCTTTTCCCATACTTCATCGGAGTACTGTTCAAGTTTTATGCTCACCTTATATGGTTTTGACCTGGTTCCCTGGATCCTGGCAGTAACCAGCCCCGGTTTTATTTTCAGGTCAATAACCTGCCCCTTTCTTGCGTAGTCAAGCCCCCTGTAAAACCTGCTCTTCCAGCCAAAAGATTCAAGCGCGGAAAGCCATTTGTCAGACCACCACTTCCTGCTTATCTTTCCGGACTGCAGCTTTATGCCGTTTTTTACATGTTTTGGCCTCGGACTGTATCCCCAGTAACTCATTTAATCAATCCCTCCCGGTTCATCGTTCAATAAGCTTCCTTCATTCATTGTAAACACTTCCCTGAGTTTCTCATTTGAAAGCCCGGCAAGCCAGGACTCCCCGCTGCCAATAATATTATCGGCCAGTCCCTTTTTATGTTCAAGCATTTCATCTATTTTTTCCTCAAGCGTACCCGAGCATATGAATTTATAAACTACCACGTTACTTTCCTGCCCTATACGGTACGCCCTGTCTGTGGCCTGGTTCTCAACTGCAGGGTTCCACCACCTGTCAAAATGGAAAACGTAGTTTGCCCTGGTGAGGTTTAGCCCGAAACCTCCTGCCCGGGTTGACAGTATAAAAACAGGAGGGCCGTCATTCTCATCCTGGAACCGGCTAACCATTGAATCCCTGGCCTTCCTTTTAAGTCCCCCGTGAAGAAATAACACTTCCCTGCCAAAATGCGACTGCAGATGTTCCTGAAGTATGTGACCCATTCCAACAAACTGTGTAAAAATCAGCATCCTGTTACCACCTGAAAGTATCTCCTCAGCCATCTGTACCAGGCGCTTCAATTTCTCGGAACGTTCCCCCGCGCTGCTCTGGTCCTTCAGGAACAAGGCGGGATGGTTGCATATCTGCTTGAGTTTGATCAGGGAAGCAAGTATTATCCCCCTGCGCTGTATCCCTTCCGAATCATCAATATTGTTAATCATGTCGTTCACGACCGCCTTGTAAAGCGTTGCCTGTTCCCTGCTCATGTTACAATAAATCTTCGTCTCGAATTTCCGGGGGAGATCCCTTATTATGCTCCTGTCGGTTTTCATGCGCCTGAGAATAAACGGTTGTATAATCTTCTTCAGCCTTTCAAGCGCAACTTCATTGTTATAACGTTCAACCGGTATTGCATAATTTCTCCTGAACTCCCCGAAAGAACCAAGATAACCCGGGTTCAAAAACTCCATTATTGACCATAACTCACTTAAATGGTTCTCCACGGGAGTGCCGGTAAGAGCCACCCTGTAACCCTTTGCTATTTCTCTTATAGCCCTCGTCTGCAGGGCAAGGGGATTCTTTATACCCTGCGCTTCGTCCAGAACCGTACCATGCCAGTCAACCAGGGCCATCGTGTCCTTGTCCCTTAAACCAAGAGAATAGGTGCTGATAACCAGGTCCTGTTTCTCCGCCGCTTCCACAAATTCACTTCCCGAGAGACGTTTCACGCCATGATGAACCATGAACTTCAAGCCCGGCGTAAATCGTTGAACCTCCCTCTCCCAGTTACCCACGATGGAAGTCGGGCATAGAAGAAGCACCGGTTTTTTCACGCTATTTTTTTCCTTGTGGTATATTATGAGAGCCAGGAACTGTATTGTCTTGCCGAGCCCCATATCGTCCGCCAGGCATACACCAAATCCCTTCCCCGTAATATAGTTCAGCCAGGAAAAACCCTTCTCCTGGTAAGGCCGCAGTTTTCCGTTAAACCCCGATGTGACATCAATATTATTGAACCGTTCTTCCCCGGTAATAATCCTGTCGAGCCAGTCAACAAACCTGCATTCAATTATATCCACATCCTGTTCCCGCCCTGACAGTTTCATCCTGAGTGCTTCTGAAAAATTGACACCTTTACTCTCCACGTTATTAATAATCTTTTGGAGCTTCTGTATGTTATCCCTGTTTACTTCTATCCATTCCCCCCGGAATTTAATCAGCGGCACCTTTAACCGGGCTATCTTCTCAAACTCCTCACGCGATAACCTCTCCTTGCCAAGAGCAACCTCCCAGTCAAAGTTTATTAAACTGTTCATCGAAAAGAAACCACTGCCTGTTTCGCCGGTTTTGCCCCGGTTTGGCTTCATCTTAAGCCTCAATCCCAGTTTCCTCTTCCTGTTAAGCCACCATCCGGGAATTATTACATTGTATCCGGATTCCTCCATCAGGCTGGCCCCTTCATTCAAAAACCTGTATGCCTCATCGGTGCTCACCCGGCAGCAAACAGGAGTTTTCTCCTCAAGACTCTTTTCAATGGGAGAAAATAATCTTGACGCCCTGGCAATATCACCTATTACCCTTTCCTGAATTTTTCCGATATCATCCTTTACCACTCCCTTTAACCTTTCATCGTTCTCCCATACCCACTCAAGCGGTATAATAAGACTCCTGTCATTTGCCGACTGCAGGTGAAAAGACAGGTTCCATAAATCCCCGCCCTCTTCAGGGGCCTCAAGTTTGAAACAGGTTAGCCAGGAGAATTCCTTATCAACGGCGTGTAATACCTCAACCCAGGGTACCAGGTGTTCAAGCAGTATCCTCTTCTGATGCCCGCTTGCCCTGACTTCATTACTGTCAGAACACACTGACTCTATCCACAGGGAGAAAACATCATTACGGTAATAACACTTGTCTTCAAGGTACTCATATTCCCTTTTATCTATCCAGGTCCTTAAAGCATTATCAAGGAACATCGTCAGAAACCCGGAAACAACTTCTCTGGCTGACACCTCCCTGCCGAAGGATGCCTCTTCAATACTCCTGCAGACAGGAGGCATTGATTCCACAAGCACATTGAACCTTTCCAGGTCGCTTTCGTCGGTTAAGACCGGTTTCCAAACGCCAAAAACCTTGTTCCCTCTTTCCACAATGGACGGTACAAATCTTTCCCTGGCAACAAGCTCCAGTATGAACTTTGACGCCCTCACCCAGTAAAGCAAGTCCTTTGAGAAAACAACCTCAGGGTTCGTTTTATCTGCATCCTCAGGATGACGTAAAAACCAGATGAAACATTCAAAAGCAGGCATACGGGCGCAGGCGATTTTCCATTTCGATAATTTCACATCCCCTTCGCCTTCATAATAATCCGCGCTCACAAGCCGGGAGGAAACGCGGGGAATGTTATTTGCGGTGGGAAGCAAAATATCCATCTGCTTCATGCGGACGCCGTAAAGCCCGGCAAAATCCATTGCTTTCAGCAGGGACTTCATTTCTGACGCTGAAAGCGCAAACGGATGTGTATCCGTACCTGCTCTTGCGGATATCTTTTCCCTTCCCGAAGCCTTCCCGGAGGATTCAGCCCATAAATGGAAACAACCTTTGCCGGTAATGTTATTTACCCAGCTGCCGTGCAATATTACCATAAGTCAATGACTTCCTTTGTATCCCCTTATTACAGCCTGTTATACTTCCTTGCGGTTCCGCGGCACTTACTTACAGGATACTTCTTTTTATTCTTCTCAAGCTTCCTGCTCATGGCCTTCAATAAATCAATACCGAGATTATCAGCAAGTTCAAAAAGGTACAAGCCCACATCAGCAAGCTCATCAGCTATCTCACTTTTATGACTCTTCACGTAACTCCCGGTTTCCTCATTCGTCTTCCACTGGAAATGCTCAAGCAGTTCACCTGCCTCAATTATAATGGAAACCGCCATATCCTTGGGATTGTGGAACTTCATCCAATCCCTTTCGTCCCTGAACTTTTTTATCTTATTCAGAATTTTATCCATTAATCCTCCTTGAATGGTAATAATAGGCTATATATACATTTAGCCAAATTATTATTATAGTACTAAAAAGGGATTATTACAATAAAAAATATAATAATGTCAAGCCAATTTAAAAATGTCCGGTTTTTACCAAAATAGAAATGTCCGGTTTTAAATGGCAAATATGTAACCGAAAACTGGAAGACCTTGGAGTAAAGAAGAAATACAACAGGAAAGCCAACAGGATATATGATATCCTCAGGACAGAACATGGATATACTGGTAGTTACCCATCACTGTGAAATCATAGAAACGGGCATGGAAAGCTATAAACATAGAGAGATTAATGGCCGGCTAAGGCATCTTCTCTCCTCTTCGTCCTGACATCATTAAGGTACTTATTCAGATTCAGGTAATTAACCTTGTTTATCAGGGTGTTCCTGTGTATTTTGAGGAGGATGGCTGTTTTTACTTCATTCGCCTTCATGTATCTTAACGCCTTTTTCAGGAACGACCTCTGGAATTTATATATTTTCTCCTTGAATAAATTCTTTTCTACTTTCCTTGCGTGCTTTGCCACAAAACCCTTGCGCCTTTTCCTGCCCATCCTTAATGATAACATTTTTACCTCTTTGTGCATTTTTATCTTATCAATTTGTATAATCAGGGTGTTCCTGCTTATACCAAGCTTCTTTGCGGTAAATGACACATTACCGTAATACTTCTCCAGCATTTTAAATATTAACTTTCTCTTGAATTCATCCGTCGCCTCTTTCAGCGTTATAAAACCTGCTTTCTTTGCCATCTCTCCTCCTCCTTCCCCATGTTTTAAACATGTTGTTCAATAGGATGATTTTTAAACTGTTTTATGCCCTTTTTCATCCCGGACTTCAGTTCATCCATATTGATAGGTTTTGTTATGTAATCAACCGCCCCGAAGGACTCAACATTCTCCTTTGTTGCCTCATCTTTGATTCCGCTTAATATTATCACGGGTATATCATGGCTCGTGGTTAGTTCAGAACATACACTTATCCCATCAAGCCCCGGGAGCCTGATACCAAGTAAAACCAGGTCCGGTTTTTCCGTGTCTGCAATTTGAAGACAGTCAAGCCCGTCTTCAGAGGAAATCACATCATAACCCCATTGTTTCAACCGGAATTCAAGCAATTTAATTATTTCAGGGTCATCATCTACTATCAATATTTTCTTCTTCATGTTTTTCTCTGTTTGAAATACATGATAATTTTATTATATATGCTTCAACTTGTCAATGTATTTTTTACTGAAATTCCAGATAATAATATTTTGTATTGGGCCTTAAATTCAAAGAAAAGAGTGTTATTATCTTTACAATATAACTTCAGAACAGTACGGGATTATTAAGTGAAGGAAGGTTTGTTTTTCTCTGATATTTTACTACAGCTTTCGGTCAACCATTTTTTCCTGTTTTCTATCTTTTCATCCATGTCTGCCTTCAGGAGTTCACAAATAGCCCTTATCACGGTAAGACTGCCGTATTTCTCAACAAGTTCTTTTACAGCCTGTTCGCTGATTTCCGCGCTTTCCGCAAAAGGTTTGATGTCCATCATAATACTATTTCTCCTTCTAAATCATACATTTCCAAAGCGCGAGAGTAATCGCACTTATTCGATTGAACTTAAACGGTTTTTGAATGATCACTTCCGCGCCCCTGTCCTTACCGGCAATTTAACGGTAAAAACCGCCCCCCCTGTTTCCCCCTTCCGGTTTGCAGCTCTCAGGGTCCCGCCGTGGTTCTTTACAATACCGTGGCAGATGGACAGCCCGAGCCCTGACCCGAATACCTCACTATCTCCAAGCGCCCCTTTGGTAGTAAAGAACGGTTCAAATACTTTGTTTAAATGTTCCTTTTTAATGCCACTGCCTGTATCACTTATCGTTACTTCAATATTCCTGTTCTTAACTCCTGTTTCTACAGTTAGCTTGCCGCCATCCTGCAGCATGGCATCCCTGGCATTCATGATAATATTCATAAACACCTGTTGCAGTTCCTTAACATTAGCTCTTGTAACAGGGATTTTTCCCGGTTTTCTTATAACAGTTATATTCTGCGCTTTCAACTGGCTTCCAAGTGTCAACAGTACAGTTTTCAGTATCTCATCAATATTACAGTCCCCGCGCCCTTCCTTCTTTGCTATTGAAAAACTCATAAGATTTTTAACAAAATCCGCGGCCCTGTTAGTGGCTCCGGATATAACGTCAAAACACTTTCTTGTTTCTTTTGATATATCATTCATGACACCAATCTGCGCCTGGCCGCTTATCACGGTAAGAAGGTTGTTGAACTCATGCGCAATACCGCTTGTCAGGGTGGCAACAGTAGCCAGTTTCTCGGCATGGATAAGTTGTTCGCGAAATATTTCATATTTCTCCTCTGCCTCCCTGAGCCCGGAAATATCCCGGGCAATAGCCAGCAAAGTGTCCTTGCCCTTGAAATTGAAAAGAATCCCCTTGACCCTAACATGAATTATCTTTCCAAGTTTTGTCCGCAGGGTTGTTTCCCTGGAAAAACTATTATCTTTAAGGAGTTTCTTCCTTATCCCCCACGGATCAGTTTCTTCAACCATAATAACAGATGGTTTCATTGTCACTAATTCCTTTTTGCTGTAACCAAGAATCCTGCATGCCGTCTCATTAACTTCTATAATCATACTATCACCGGGTTCACTGCCGAAATCAATGACAAACATTACATCACCGGTAATGTCAAGCATCCTCTCATGCTTTTCTTCAATTTCCTTTGACCTCAACTCCAGTTCCTTCCTGTCAGTAATATCCTGTCCGGAACTTATGGTACCCGTAATATTGCCTTTTTCATCCTTCATGTATATATTGTGCCAGTATATACTCCTTTCCCTGCCATCCTTCCTCAGGATAGGATTTTCATAATACTCAACCGGTTTCATATCCCCTGCAATCAGTTTACTAAAAATCGCTTTTACTTCCTTCCTGAACCTGACAGGCAGGAAATTACTAAACCAGTTCTTCCCTATTATCTCATCCCTGTCATACCCCAGTATCTCACACCCTTTTTTATTTATTAACTTAACCTTTTGACTGGAATCAATAACAACGAATATTGTATCAGCAATATCAAGGTATTCCCGAATCTTTTTCTGTTCACTTTCAAGAAGTTCTTCTGCTTGCTTTCGTTCTGTTATATCCAATGTCTTTATAAGCTGCGCAGGTTTTCCATTATAAGTAATCGTACTGGAATACTGGTCAACCCATTTTATTTTACCGCGCTTATCAATCAGCCTTATCTGATAATTATTTAAAACCTTATCTTTAATTCCCATTTGTTTTTTTGAAATCTGTTCCATAACAAATGCCAGGTCATCGGGATGTATGCATTTCAAAAACTCGTTTGCGCTCCATTTCATTATATCTTTTGCCTCATCCCCCATTATCCCGGCAACAGCCTCATTCGCATACTTAATCAAACCATCCTGTAAAACCATAACTCCCATAAGCGCCTGGTCAAGTATGTTTCTTAATCCCTCTTCTGATCTCCTTAACGCGTATTCCGTGAGCTTTTGAATCCTTAAATCCCTGAATACAAACACAACTCCCAGTATATTCCCGGCATCATTCTTTATGGCATCCCCCCTGCATTCAACAGGTATCTTCCTGCCGCTTTCTGATACCAGGACTATCCTGCCGTCAAGGCCTACTGAAACACCCTTGTTGATTATCCTGCTGACAAGGTCTTTCACCTTTTCTTTTTTATCTTCGTTCACCAGGTTAAAAATCTTGTCTAAAAGCCTTCCAACCGCAGCCTCCTTCTTATAACCCGTAAGGCCCTGCGCAATATTATTAATAAGAGTAATATATCCCATCTTGTCCGTAATGATTACCGCCTCTCCCAGGCTTGAAAGCGTTGCCGAAAATTTTCTTTCACTCCTCTTCAGGGCTTCCTTTGCACTGTCAATCTCGTGAACATCGGGGAGATACATGTACCCTTCATTTTTTACGGTTTTTATCTTCTTCGCTATAGGCCCGAGCTTCCTCCTGAGCCTTGCAACGTGAGTATCAAGAGTACGTGTTAAAGCGCCATCGCCGAACTTGTAGCCCCATAACTTGCTTAGTATATAATCCTTGGTAACGACACTCCCTCTCTTCCTGACAAGAACCGATAAAACATTAAATTCCTTATTGGTTAATTTTACGTATTTACCCCTTACCTGAACTGTTTCTGCCCTCAGGTTTATTACAAGGTCCTTCTCTTTTAAAATGTTTTCCTCCCTTATTGGAGGATGTATCCTGCGAAGGGCGTTATTCACCCTTATAACAAGTTCCTTCATACTAAACGGTTTGACCAGGTAATCATCCGCGCCGGATGAAAGGCCTTCAATCTTGTCTTCATCGCTTATCCTGCCGCTTATGATAATTATGGGGATATTGTCAAAATCTTCATCCTTCCTGATCGTCCGGCAGATTTCAAGCCCCTGTATGTCAGGAAGCGCTAAATCAAGAACCAACAGGTCCGGTCTCTCTTTATAAAAGAGATTAAGCGCCTTTTCTCCGTTCTCCGCCATTATAACCCTGTAATTCTCGCTAACCAGGTTCTTCCTGATAATTTTAAGTACTGCAACCTCATCCTCAACCACAAGGATTTTATAATTCATTCAAACCCCTCGTTTCATGTACTACTATAATAAGTTAAGTATATTATATACGTATTATAATGTTAACGCAAGTAAACCTTTGTAAATATATTAATCACATATGCAAACTAATTCTATACGCATATTTAAAAAATACTGCCTTAATAATTCGGATCTACTTTATAACAGGCAACTCTCCGGGAGCGGATATCATATCAAGCAATACCAGCAAGGAAGCATTGGTCCAGCCAAAACCAATTTCATTGCTGCGGTAACCTGCCCCCAAATCAATATCATAGGAACATTTTCTTACGTCATACTTTTCAAATATGACATTATACTTCTTAAACTCTCCAATGACAGTTGAACACCATTTTATTGCTATCCTTTCAGCGTCATTCTCATAACCGTACTTCTCAAGAGCCCGGGTTATTATTATCTGCATGGGCGCCCAGCCTATAGGGTCATCCCACTGGCTCTTCGTGGTAGTATTATCGCTGGTAGACACCCCTCCCGCCCTCTCAAAAACAGAAAGGTTCGCAGCCAGTTTCTTTGCCTGTTCCTCATTAGCCAGCTCCGCCCACAACGGGTAGAAAGTGGTTGCAAACCTGTAATCCGAACGCTGTTTTTTTACGAAATTATAATCAAAGTACATTCCCTGCTCATCATCCCACATGTATTTATTAATCAGTTCCTTCCTCTTAAGGTATACGGTTATCCACTTTCTTGACTCCTGTTCATTACCAAGAACAAGATTCATCTCTGCAAAATCCTTCTCCATCACGTAAAGCAGTGTGTTCAAACACACGGGGTTGTAATTTATGATTCCCGCGCTGTACGGGCCGAACCTGTCAGAAGGGTCAAACCCGGATTCCCTCATGGACCTGTCTGCAATGTAGAACAGCTTTTTTAGCGATGCTTTTTTCAACCTGCGATTGTGTTTATAATAATCCCTTACGTTATAGGGTATGCCCGTACTCCTTGATTTAACGTAATTATGGTAAAATTCCTTAACGGTATCGTAATGGTTACTGCCATCCTCAGCCACTTCCCCGCCTACCACTTCAGGACAGGGGCCTTCCCCCATGCCATAATACCTTGAAAGCCCCGTTTCAGGGGTATAATGCGGTTTTTTCATCCAGTACAGGTAATACATCTCCGCTGCCGCAAGCGTTTCATCAAGCCATTCCTTGTCCTGAGTTTTGTAATAAACCTCCAGCGCCATTCTCGTGTAAAACGGCGGCTGGGAACGCTTCATGTAGTAAGACCTGTTTGCGTTCAGGACCTTGCCGTAATGAACGATTTCATAAGTAAAATTATCCACCATGTTCTTCGCCAGGCCCGGCCGCCCGTCTTTAAGAAGCCCCAGCATTATAAAGTAACTGTCCCATCCGTACATTTCGTTGAACCTTCCCCCCGGGAAGACGTATGAGTACGGCAGGTAAAGCAGGCCATGCCCCACCTTTTCAAAATCATATCGAAGAAAATCCTCGGGCAGGACCGTTGTATGTATTATAACCTCATTCCTGAGGTTTTTAAATATTTTCTGTCTCGCATCCTGCGCCGGTTCCCGGTGAGGTATGTATATTTTCAACGGTCTTTCACCGGTCAGCTTGGCATCAAGGGCCAGCTTATCCACGGAAAGATTTCCGCTGTTCAACTTATCCCAGCCATCACTTATGTACTCCAGTATTTCAGATAGAGCATCCTTCTTTTCTTCTGAATATAATGGCCGGTACCCGAAAATAACCAGAGAAAAAACCAGGCTGGAAATAACTGCGCAGGTATATTTTAAACATGATTTATTATTCATAACTCTATAATAAATTACAAAAACATCCTATTAAAGTCAACAACAACTTATATTAAAAGAGCGGGCGTCAACCCGGAAAATAATGCAACATCCTGGGCGCAGTAACATAATGTAATTAGAAATCCCTTCAGGGAGAAGCCGGGGGATTTCAGAGGTTACCTTATGTTTAAGGATCCTAATTCATTCTTTACTTTTAACGTTAATTCCCCCATATTAAACGGCTTAACAATAAAATCATCGGCTCCTGCTATATAACTATCCGCTTCTCTTTCCTCGCTATCATAGCCGGTCATCATTATAACAGGAACATTATCAAATGAATGATTATTCCTAATCTTTTGACATAATTCGATTCCACTCATTTCCGGCATTACAACATCAATTATAATCAAATCAGGCGATACCTTTTTTAACCTGCTTAATGCTTCATCACATCTATTAGCCGTGAATACCCTGTATCCCTCCCCGGATAAAACATTTTCTATTAATTTACATATTTCTTCATCATCATCTATAATAAATATTGTTTTCATTTTGTTTGACCCCGGGAATCTTTTTATTATATTTAGTAATTCCTTTAATCTGTAAATAAATAACTTTCAATGTTAATTATATCACCGCTTATTTGTTTAGTCAAGTAATTATCTTGTAAATATTGACTAAATTCACAAAAACATCATATAGTTGTTATGGTATTTATTTCAGATAAGGAAGGGGGTTTATCCGGGGAACGGCGCGTTGGTGCGTTTTTAAAATCTTTTCTTAATAATATACTGGTATATATCTTTCCGGTGCATGCTCGCAGGTAACCGGCAGCCATAGTGCTCCTGCCTTCAGGGGACAGGAAGCTTTTCTTCCATATCCCCTATGTCTTTTATCGTTGTTTAAGGTATTTGGAGCGAGGATTTATTCTTTTAGCTTTGAGCGAAGGACTCTTGCTTTTTCTTCGTCTTTTTGGGCGAGTCTTTGTTTGCCTTGTTTTCTGTAAGCAATGGCACGGTTTTTATATGCTTGAATATTTTCTGGCTCCAATTCCATTACCTTACTGAAATCCTCAATTGCTTTCTCTATATTACCTTTCATAGCGTATACTACACCTCTATTATTATATACATCAGCATAGTCAGGATTCAATAATATTGCTTCATTATAATTTTCTATGGCTTTGTTATAATTTCCTTTTCTCTTATATGCCAATCCTCTATTATAATATGCTTTCACATTCTTACTGTCATATTCTATTGCTTTGCTAAAATTATTAATTGCTTCTTCTATTTTTCCTTTCCGTTCATAAGAAACCCCTCTATCTCTATAAGCTGCAGAGTATTCAGGGTCTTTTTCTATAGCTTTGTTAAAATAATATATAGCATTGTCATAATCTTTACTATTGATGTTTCTTAATCCCATTTGATAGTAATGTTCTTTTAAATTATTTTTACTGTCATTTGTTTTGATTGGCTCATCTTTAGTATTGTTCCTGTTTTGCAGTAACATATCACGATACTTTAAGCCATTCGGATTTCCCGGATATATCTCTAAGGATTTATTAAAATCATTCAGTGCTTCCTGCTCATAACCTATAGTCGCATAAATAACGCCTCTATCATTATATGCAGAATAGTTTGCCGGAGCTAATGCTATCATCCTATCAAAGTCCGCAATTGCTTCTTTATAACGTTTCTGTTTAAAATAAACATAAGCTCTATTGCCATAAACCGAAGCTTTTTCAGGGTATAGATTAAGAACACTATTATAATCATTGAGCGCCTCATCATAACTGCCTTTTCTTGAATAAGCGGCGGCTCTGTCATTTAACACTCTTGCCGAACGTGGATTCCCCTCCAAAGTTTTTGAACACAGCATTATTTCTGATTTATAATCATTATTTCTTATATACGTTCTAAGCCCATAAAGCACTATTAATGCTATTGCAATTATATTGATTAACTTACCCCTGGTATTTATTTTCAAAGAATATTTATTACTCACTATTCCCAACATTAAGCAATAGCCAATCGCCGGGAAGTACATATATCTTTCTGCTATAACTACTCCGATAGGCATAAGATTTGAAACCGGCAGAAATGCAATAATAAAATACCATATAGAAAAAGATATCTCCGGAAAACGTTTTCTTAGCATTATTGCGCAATATATAATACCAGTTACTAGGTGGCGTAGTCAAAAAGTTAGCTAATGAAGTTCTTTGAAAACTAATATAGCGACGATATTTCAGTCTCTAATAGGCAAAATAGTGGTACTATTACCTCAGGAGGCTGAATATGAAGAAGACAAAATACCGCTTAAGATGTCCTCATTGTAGTAGCATTGATACAAAACGTCACTGTAGAGTAAAAACCAAAAACAAAGGAGTTCGTTCCCGTTGGCAATGTAAAAGCTGCAAGCGGGTTTTTACTCCACGTTCCGGTCAAATCAGTTCGGAAGGGGCACGCCTGTATTTTGACTCTGCCTCAAGTTACCGTGCTGTTGGCCGAAAACTAAACATAGGGGCTAAAGCGGCTTATCGCAAGATTATATCTCTCGGGTTCAATTGCAAGTCGCCCATGGAAGCCAGCATGGAACTTAAGCCCCAATGGTCCGGGTATCTC
>JAUXBS010000253.1 GCA_030619245.1 Clostridia bacterium
CTCAGTTGGTTAGAGCAGAGGAATCATAATCCTCGTGCCGGGGGTTCGAGTCCCTCCCGCGCTATGTGTTAAAGGTTATTGATGGCCTTTACTGAAAAGGTTTTTTATTTTATGAAGATTATGATGATTGATGAGTTAAAAAAAACTATTAAAAAGTTTAACATGCTGGAATACGGAGAAAGGGTTCTTGTGGGAGTTTCCGGCGGGCCTGATTCTGTCGGTCTCCTGTATGTTTTAATTGAATTATCAAGGGAATTCAAGTTAAGCCTGAATATAATTCATTTTAATCACAACATCAGGAAGAGGGAATCCAAGAAAGAAGAGGAGTTCATGCAGAGACTGTCTGATAATATCGGCATACCACTCATTATTGAGCAGTTGGATGTATTGAAGCATGTTGAGGAAGAAAAGTTGGGTATTGAGGAAACTTCGAGGAATCTCAGGTATGCGGAATTAACGAAACTTGTCAGCAAGCTGGGGGTTAAAAAGGTTGCTCTGGGACATACTGCTTCAGACCAGGCGGAGACAGTGCTCATGCGTATTCTGCGGGGAAGCGGGCCCGCGGGGCTTTCGGGTATCCCTGCAGTAAGGCCGCTTACAGAAAATGTTAAAATCATCAGGCCGCTAATAAATATATTCAAGTATGATATTTTGAATTACCTGCATGATAATAAGATTTCATTCTGTATTGACTCCTCAAATAACAGTTCTGTTTATTTCAGGAATAAAGTCAGGTTGAAGTTGCTGCCTTACCTTGAGAGAAATTTCGATAAGAACGTAGCCCGCAAGCTTTTAAATATATCTGATATTCTCAGGGAAGAAAATGAATATTTAAATAGTGTGACTGACAAAGCAGTAAAATACATAGTTACTAAAAAAGGCAATAAAATATCTATTGATTTCAGGGGATTGTTGAAATATAACAAATACCTGCGCAGGAGAATTATTCACAGGGTTCTTGAGGGGAAGACAACCCTTAAAAATATTGATGCTGTTATTGAGTTTGCCGAGGCAGCCGGTACAGGCGCCAAAATATCCCTGCCTGGTTATATTGTGAAGAAAGATTACAAGGAACTGGTGTTTGCTGAACCGGTAAAAAAGAAAGTTATTGAGGAATTCAGTTATAAATTGAAGTTTCCCGGCAGGACGAAAATTACGCAATTATCACTCGGGATATCAACCGGTATTCTACGAAAGAACCCGGTTTTTGGCGGGGATAGATATACGGTCTATTTTGATGCGGAAAAAATAGATGCCAATGGTTTGATTATCAGGTCAAGGCGGAAGGGTGACAGGTTCAGGCCTTTTGGTTCCAGCGGGTCAAAGAAGTTAAAGGATTTTTTCATTGATGAAAAAATACCTGTCGATAAACGTGATGAAATACCTTTGCTGGTAAGCAGGAATGAAATTCTCTGGATTCCCGGTATACGCCAGGCAAATAATGCCAGGATAACCGGTTCCACCAGGAAAATACTTAAAGTTAAAATAAACGGGAAGGTGAATAATAAATGAAGAACAAGTTTTTAAGGGGAGTTTCGTTATGGGTGGTTATAATACTGGCTGCTCTTATGTTTGCCAATCTTTCCAGCGTTCAGAAGGGTAAGTTGGAAAATATATCTTACAGTGATTTCAAAAAACACTTGAGAGAAGGTAGTATTAATAAATGTGAAATAGGTATCGAGTCGATTACGGGAAGTTACAGTGATGGGAGCAGGTTTAAAACTGTTGTGGTTGAAGACTCTAAACTTGTTGAAGAGCTTGACCTGGCAGGGGTGAAATACGAGGGGAAGGAAAAGAAGTGGTTCAGTACGTTTATTTTTAGTTTTGGCCCCATTATTCTTTTCATACTGGTATGGGTATTCCTGGTGCGGTCCATGCAGGGGGGGGGCAGGCAGGTAATGTCTTTTGCCAAGAGCAAGGCAAAATTACAGGACAAGAAAAAGAAAAAAACAACTTTTGACGACGTTGCGGGGCTTGATGAGGTAAAGGATGAATTGAAGGAAATAATAACTTTTTTAAAGGAACCGAAGAAGTTCCAAAAGATTGGAGGGAAGATTCCAAAGGGAGTGTTGTTATACGGCGCTCCTGGTACAGGTAAAACGCTCCTTGCAAGAGCCGTTGCGGGCGAAGCAGGTGTGCCGTTTTTCAATTCGAGCGGTTCGGAGTTTGTTGAGATGTTTGTTGGGATTGGGGCAAGCAGAGTGCGCGACCTGTTCAATCAGGGGAAGAAAAACGCTCCATGCCTGTTGTTCATTGATGAGCTTGATGCGGTTGGCAGGAGGAGGTTTTCGGGTATCGGCGGCGGTCATGATGAGAG
>JAUXBS010000165.1 GCA_030619245.1 Clostridia bacterium
AGCCGGTGAATACACCGTGAGGTTCAGTATACTTGATAATGAGCGGCAGGTTGTAAGCCAGGGCGAAGTAAGAAAAGCAATCCCCGGAGGTAGGGAGGTAGTAGCGGAGCTAATGGGGGAAGTCTTGAATCCGGAACTGTGGTCTCCGGAAACCCCTTACCTGTACAGACTGAAGGTTGAACTGTATAAGAAGGGTAAGTTATTGGATAGTACTACCGAACCGCTCGGTTTCAGATGGTTCAAGTTCATTCCGGGCAAAGGTTTCTTCCTTAACGGTGAACATTACGTAATATATGGCGCCAACAGGCATCAGACCTTCCCGTGGCTATGCTCTGCCGTGCCTGACAGGTTCAATGTAGAGGACGTAAGGCTGTTTAAGGATATGGGGTGTAATTTCCTCAGGTGCTCACATTACGTGCAGGATTCGGCGTTGCTGGACGCCTGTGACGAGCAGGGGCTGCTGGTGTGGGACGAGGTGCTGACCTGGGGTTATTTCACCCACGAGTATAGCGATAAATTCTGGGATAACCTTAACAACAGCGTTATAGAAATGATAAAGAGGGACAGGAACCATCCCTGTGTGTTTCTATGGAGCATGTTCAATGAGCCGGTTAGGGATTACAACGCGCCCGGCCAGATACCCAGGATGGTTGCGACTGCCCATGAGCTTGATTCCACCAGGCCGACTACGGCGGCAATGCCGGGGGATACTCACGGTCTCAGCATTTCCAAAATCATAGATGTTATGGGCTGGAACATTTACGCGGATATTTATTCTTCAATAAGGAAATGGTGGTACATAGACAGGAACGTGCTTGTTTCTGAGTGCCATAAAAAATACAGTACTTACTTTGACCTGAAGAGCCTGCCCTGGATGTCCGGTCAGGCATTCTGGTGCATGTTTGACCACAGTACACTGTTGTGGTATAATCTCGGAATGTATACAAAGAATGGGTTGACCACGCCCGGAACCTGTAATGTTTTCAGGGTACCCAAGGATATGTATTATTTTTACAGAACACAATGGAAAAAGGGCCCGCAGATTCATATAACCGGACACTGGACCCATCATGGGGAAAAAGGAAGAAAGAAGGTTAAAGTGTACTCCAATTGTGATTCGGTGGAGTTGTACCATAACGGTAAACTAATTGGCAGGAAAAGCAGCAGCAAGGGTATTTACAGGTGGAAGGTGAGGTACAGTCCCGGTGAATTGAAGGCCGTGGGTATTGATAATGGCAGTGAGGCTGTTACTCACGCGCTGGTAACAGCAGGCGAGCCGCATTCAGTCAGTCTTGAATCCGACGTTGCCGAAGTTATGGGAAACGGAAGCGATATAGCGGTTTTAACGGCAAGCATAGTGGATTCTGATGGCAATGTGGTTCCCACGGATAAACTAAAAATAAGCTTTTCCCTTGAAGGCTCCGGTGAGTTAATGGGATACAGTACTCTCAAAGTAAGTAACGGAGTGTGCAGGATTTACTATAAAGCTCCCCTGACAGGGCCCGCAGCCTCCGGAATAAAGGCAGAGTCCGGGGGATTGCAGCCTGCGGAAGCCGTTATAGCGGTAAGAGAATACAAATAGAAATGTATTACGCCAGGGACTTAAAATCCCTTGAGCGTCTTTTTTGTTTCACATCAATAAATCCTTTTTGTAGACGTATAACAGGCCTTTAAAATACTTTGTACACAAAGACGAACGATAAAAAGCGCTTGACTTTTTTGTAACCCTGTGGTAATGTTATAAGAGAGTCGCAAGAGATAAATATGAATAAACATTTAAAAATCATTGTTTTACTGATAGTCGCAATAGCATTTCTTAATGTCTTCCATGGCATGGTGGATGATTGTCACCATGAAGGTGTTGAGGAGGACCATTGCGAATGCTATTGTCACCAGGTGGGTTCTGCCCTTCATTGTATTAGTGGGGAGAGTTTCCTGTCGTCTGATGCATTTCAGATCATTCCTGTAAGTTACGATATAATCAAACAGAAGGATATAATCAAAACTATTTTCCATCCGCCGTGTTGACTTATCTGTAGTACAAATCTTTTACTAAAATCAGTTTAATCAAAAAGACGATATTGCCATGCCCTTCGGGCGAGTTTACACTGAACGGAGTGAACGTGCAATGACAGCATTGATGCGATGACATTGCTTTTATGAGAGGAAATTATCATGTTTATTAAAAAATACTATTTGAGGCTCGTTCAAATATCAATATTTCTGGCAGTCTCTTCAATTGTTAATTCATCGGCTGAAGAGCCTGAAAGATTATCATTAGATAATGTACTGGAGATTGTTTTTAAAGATAATTCAGAAGTGATAACAGCAAGAAAGGAATTGGAATCAGCAAAGGCAAGAATTATACAGGCAAGGGCCTATGCCAACCCGGAGTTTGGTATTGAAATAAGGCCTTCCGGTATAGAAACCGCACTCAGCCAGGAACTTAGTATTTTAGGCAAACGGGGATTAAGCCGCAGGATTGCTGATATTGAAAAGGAAATCCATGAATGTAATCTTGATTTAATCTGGAGGGAAGTATCTTTTGAAGTTAAAAAGGTATATTATCAAATATTACTGGCAAAGAAAAAGAAAGAGTTCTCTGTTGAAAGCCTGGAACTGGCAAGGAATTTTTTAGACAGAACTACCCATCGCTATAATGTCGGGAAAGTTCTTAAAAATGAACTTCTCAGAGCTGAAATCGAGGTTTTTAGGGCTCAAAATGAAATCATGCTCTCAGACAAAGAAATATCCTCCAGTAAGGATAAATTGAACTTCTTGTCCGGCAGGTCTTCTTATGTGGAATATACATGTATAGATAAGCTTGTTTACAAAAAGAAAGAGTTGGATTTAGATACTCTTATAAAACAGGCATTAATAAACAGAGCGGATATTAAAGCCGGGAAGTTAGCGCTTAAATCGAAGGAACAGGAACTTGAATTAATAAGAAGAGAAAGGCTTTCAAATCCTGTGTTCAGTCTTTTAGCGGACAGGGATACCGGAGAGAGTTTTGTGTTTGGGGCGGGAGTGCAGATGCCGCTTCCTTTATGGTATAGGAATAAAGGAGAGATTGCTGAAGTCAAGAGTGAAACAGAGAAAACAGAACATCAGATTGAATCACTCAAGAATCAGATAGCACTGGAGGTCAGGGAGGTTTATAGAGAACTCAGGCTGGCTGACAGACAGGTGGCTCTAATGAAGAAATCTATAAAGAAAGCAAGTGAACTACTGTCGTTTATAGAGGTCCGGTACGCTGAAGGGAAAACAAGTTTTTTAAGCTATTTAGAGGCTTTAATAGTATATAGGGAAGCAAACCTGGGTTATCTGGAAGCCATTCTGGATTACCGGGTAAAACTGGCATTATTAGAAAACAAAACAGGAGGAGAATTATGAAGAAGTATTTTTTGTTGTTAGTGGTAAGTGTAGTCTTAGTAGTCGGGGTAGGGTTGTTTTCAGGATGCGGTGAAAAAGAAGAAAGTTCACATAGTCATGAAGGGCATGATCATAGTTCACATGAAGGGCATTCTCACTAAAGGAGATAGAAATAATGAAAAGAATCCATTTATTGATTGCCGTGGTAGGCATAAGTTTATTTTTAGGTTGTTCCGGTAAAGAGGAGCATGCTCATGAACAGGAGGGGAATGAACATGCGGATGAGCATGATGAACACGAAGGCCATGACCAGGAGAGCTGCGGGGAGGACGTGGTAGAAGTTTCTTCTCACCATAAGGAGCTGCTTGGTTTGAAGACCGAGAAGGCTGCCTTGAGGAACCTCAAGAAAACAATAACCATAGTGGGTGAGATAGCAAGGGACTTTGAGAAGCCGGTTCATATTACTTCCGATATATCTGGGAAGGTGGTGAAGTTAAAAGCCCGCCTGGGAGACCATCACGTGAAATCCGGAGAAATCCTTGCCGTCATTGAGGGCGAAGACGGCA
>JAUXBS010000138.1 GCA_030619245.1 Clostridia bacterium
TGCGAAGTTTGCCCTTGTACAATACACTGCTGTAAACCTCTCCCTTTTCAGGCCTTACCTGGTCGCCTGTTTCCATGACATAATAATATACGTACCCGCCCCTGAAATTCAATTTCTCTGTCTTGTAAGTCAAGTAGAAATACCAGTCGACTTCATCGCCCATCTTATCATCAAAACTATAGGACATAAAAGGAATAATACCCGCTCCCAGTTTATCATCCTTTGAAAGTTTCAACAAAAACTCTATTTCACTCTGGGCATGCGGGTTAATATCCTCTTTGACACGCCAGAAAAAATTATTCAGCACCCTGGCATCAAAAAGTACACTGGCAGAATAACCCTGTGCCGGCAAAGAAACACATAATATAACAATTAATATTATCAGGTTTAATTTATTCATTATAAAATCCCAATTCAATACGATTATACCACAAGGCTTTCAAATTTACAAGTGTTTTTTATTTTTTTCCAGAATTATCCTCGCTATTTTCTTCAACCCCCTTTCCGGAAACCCCGGGTTTTATCACCTTCTACCTGGTAATGACCTTTACCTCCTGTTTCATTGGCTTCTTTTTCACGGGGATTTTCTTGATGGCTATCACCTTATTCCTGACATCCCGAATTCTATCCGCGAACAATATTTTCAGCAGTTATTCTTTTTCCATCAACCTGGTAAATACCTCATCCAGGGAGGTAATTCCTTCCCTTGCCTTGCCCATGCCATCATCGAATAATGATATCATATTATTTTCAATGGCTATTTTATTAATAACTTCAGAGGGTGATTTTTTGTTTATTGCGTCACGCAAGACATCGTTCAAGGTCATAAGTTCATGAACGCCAATCCTGCCCTTGTATCCGGTATCATTGCACTTTTCACAACCCACGGCCCCGTAAAACTGGACATCATCCGGCACCTTATACTTCTCCCGGATTTCCCGGCTGACGTCAACCGGTTTTTTGCATTTTTTGCATAACCTTCTTAAAAGCCTCTGCGCGCAGACACCAAGCACCGTACCTGAAACCAGGAATGGCTCAATACCCATTTCAATAAACCTCGTTACCGTGGTTGCAGCATCATTTGTGTGCAGGGTGGAGAAGAGCAGGTGTCCGGTGAGCGCCGCCTCAATCGCGATTTCAGCGGTCTCCAGGTCACGGATTTCACCCACGAGTATAACATCAGGGTCCTGCCGCAGGAAACAGCGTAATGCCGAAGAGAAAGTAAGCCCTATCTCTCTTTTCATCTGCATCTGGTTGACTCCCTTGAGCATGAACTCAACGGGGTCTTCTGCGGTTTGTATGTTTATATCCGGCTTATTTATTTCATTGATTGCCGCGTACAGGGTACTTGTCTTACCGCTGCCGGTGGGGCCAACGTGCAGTATCATGCCATACGGTTTTTTAATCAATTCCTTGTAAATCTTCTCATTATGCTCGGAGTAACCCATTTGCGCCAGGCCCAGCAAACTCCCTGATATATCAAGTATTCTCATGCATATCTTCTCACCCCAGATAAGCGGCGCAATGCTTACCCTGAGCTCTATATCTATGTTTTTCTTGGTGAATTGCTTAAACTTTATCCTGCCGTCCTGAGGAAGCCTTTTCTCGGCTATGTTAAGGCTGGCCATAATCTTGAACCTTGCAGTCAACGCTCTTGAAGACCTGCTGGGCAGTTTAAGAACCTCCTGGCATACCCCGTCTATCCTGAACCTTATAACCACTTCCTTTTCAAAGGGCTCAACATGAATATCACTCGCTCCCTTGAAGAACGCATCCTCAATTATCTGGTTGGCAAGTTTAATAATAGGCGCGCTTTCCTCGTTTACCGCGTCACCAACGTCTAAGACTTCCACTTCATGTTCGGCGGCATACTGTTCACCCACCGCGCTCGCAACGTCACCCATCCCGGATGACTGTCCCTCCCCTATGGAGTTCAGAAAATCGTCTATGACCTTTCTGATACCGCTCTTGGTGCTTACTATGATTTCCTTTGCCTTGTATCCCGTGGCTATTTCCCAGCTATCAATTTGCTGGTATTCAAGGGGGTTTTCCATGACAACTTTGAGGTCCTTACCTGAAATCTTCTTCAGCGGGAAAATCGGATAACGTTTATAATGTTCCGGAGTTATTATGTTCATCAGGGCCTTGTCTACCTCAAAATCCGTTGACAGGTCCAGGAACGTATGCTTTGTCAGCTTGGCAACATAGGAAGCCAGTTCTGTCTCCGAGAATTCCGTATCAGGAAAGTTAACTTTATTAATAATTTTTGCGGAGTAATTTGACACTTCTTCCAAAAAGGCCAGGTCATCTTCGGCAAAATGGGTAATACCCTCATCTCCAAACTTGTTGAGGACCTGTATTGCCCCTATGACTTTATCATCGACTTTCAATGGAACCGTCATCATCGACTTGGTTTCAAAACCTGTTTTGCCGTCTATCTGGGAATAGAAATTGGGATCACACTTTGCGTCCTGGCAGAAGTACGACTTGCCTGAACTAATCACCTTTCCAACAATACCCTTGTCCTTATCCAGGGTAACCTGTTCCATCTCCTCTTTTTTCTCTTTAAATGCCTTCCCCAGCTCTTCGTCACCCTCATAAAGCACACTTGAATAATACACCTTTGTGAAGTGTATCCTATCATCCTTACCCAGGCTAAACAGGGTAATGGCAAGAGCATTTATAGAATGGACAACCTTCTGGATGGTTATATTCAATACATCATTAAGATCTTTATCAGTTACGGATTTTTTTGCGATAAGATTTTTAATAAGCGGGTTAATAATTTTATCTAAACTATCCTGCAGAGCCATTTTTTGTCCTTTTATTTATGTTATAGTTTTAATTTCAACAGTATATTATAAATATTTTTACTTAATTATGCAAATAAAATATAATTATTAATTTATATAATAATTATCCAACAAGCGCCCTTAATTTTTCAACCTGTTTCACCGAACCAAGTACTATCAAAATGTCATCTTCATCCAGTTTCTGGCTTGAATGAGGGTTATATATGTATTTTTTGCTCCCTGCATCCTTTACCGCTATGACAATAAGCCCTGTCTTCCCGGGGATTTCAACATCCCCCAGTGTCTGCCCCTCTATTTTTGAACCGGGCGTTACATGCACCTCCTCTATCCTCAATGAATCCTTCTTCTCCTGCAGCATTGTATCAAGGAAGGTCGTAACAGCGGGCCTCAGCATCTCCGAGGCCATGCGCATCCCGCCAATAAAGTTAGTTAAAACTATCTGGTCCGCCCCTGCCTTCCTTAGCTTATGAATTGATTTCTCATCCATCGCCTTGGACACGATTTTCAGCCCGGGATTCAATTCCCTGGCAGTCAGTACCACGAACAGGTTATCCTTATCTTCCGGCAGGGCCGTGATCAGCCCCCTTGCCCTGTTAACGCCTGCCTTTATCAATACATGGTCTTCACTCGCATCACCTTCAATAGATAAAATCTTGCCGGGAAGATTTTTGATATTTTCAACATCCTTTTCCACAATCACAAAACTCTTCCTGGTCCTTCTAAACTCCTCAATGATATAACTTCCAACTTTCCCGGCGCCGCAAATAATGTAATGATTCTTTAACCTGCTTATATTCTTTTCCATCCTTCTCCTCCTTATAATATCCATAAGCTGCCCTTCAACAATAAACGCGGTTATGGAACTTATCCCGTATAATAAAATCCCCATGCCCAGAATTATCAGGACCATCGTAAACAATCTTCCCGCGGGGGACAGAGTGTTTACTTCTCCAAATCCAACAGTAGCCAGCGTAATAACCGTCATGTAGGAAGCATCCAGGAAGGACCACCCCTCAATCAACATGAAACCGGAAGTACCGCCTATGAAAATAACAGAAAGCGAAACAAAAATGAGTACAAGCCTCTTCTGTAATGACATCCGTTAAAACTCCTTTTACCTGAAGAAAATAGCCTTCAAAACATAAAGCTGACGGAGGGACTCGAACCCACGACCTGAGGTTTACAAAACCCCTGCTCTACCAGCTGAGCTACGTCAGCATGAATATTTTCCTTTATATTATAAGGCTTTTTTGAAGCCCCCTTAAAACTACTTTCAGAATCCTGTTGCGGTGTCTATAAAGTGTCCATCTTGGATCTAAAAATTTCAACCGCCGCTTTTTTATGGCGCTGTCTTTCTGCGCTTTTTTCGCAGTTCCTTATAAGTACTTCCTTTTGTTTAATGCCTGATTATAACATTTTCCGAGGGATTTATCAAAGGAAATATATAAAATGGGGAGTTTGGGGATTTATCAAAATATATACCATTTATCTCTGTATTCTCTTATTATTCGGATAATTCGTATTATGAGAACCGCTGAAGGAAATCTAGATAATATTTTTCTTATAGGCGGGTAACACCAATTATATGAACTTGCTTATACTTATATTGATACA
>JAUXBS010000013.1 GCA_030619245.1 Clostridia bacterium
GCAGTGCAACCTCCCTTAAACGTTTGGCTTTTAGCATTAATGCTTCAGCATTTGTAATATTATTATTTGTGATATTTTTCTCTGACGCAGCAATGGATAATTCATTATCGTCTATTATGGTTACCCCCTGAAATGCCCCTGCATTATTAATCCCAAAAGTCCCAACTCCACCGTACAGGTCAACGAGGCGCGCGCCCCTTGTGTCCCGGGATTTAAGCAGGTCCCGGCAGTATTCATTAACCTTATCGGCCATCTCACTGTTATTCTGGAAAAAACCCTGGACGTGAAACAGGAATTCTCTACCCAGGCACCTGGTTTTAAGCAAACTGCTTCCCTTGATTACGGTAAAATTACCGGAAATACTTACATCCGTATTCTTTGGGACATAAGCAATTATAATATTATTTGCAGTCGTCCGGGATGCAAACTCTCTGATTCTTACCGCTGCATCTTCCAGCCGGCTGGAATCTTCATTGAGGACAAAGGATATTGAGGAATCCCCGGCAGGAGTCCTGAAAACAGCATAACGGAACGTCCCCTCTTTCTTCTTTACGTCAAAATAATCCACACCCCTGAAAAACTCTCTTACTTCTTTCAAAAGTGAATTCAGGGGTTTGTTTGAAATGGCGCATTCCTTGATATCAACGATTTCCCACCACTTCCCCCTCCTGCGGAAACCCAGGCCGGCTTTATGAAAAACCATGTCCATCCTGTTCCTGTAGTAATACTCATTCCCGGAGAACACCTTAATATCCCCGGATTGAATAGCGCCCTCAAGGACCTTCTTCTTCCCTTCCAGTTGAACCGGATAATCCACGTCCTGCATTGTACAACTACCGCAATTATTGAAGTACGGGCATAAGGGTTCAGCCATTGTTTCTTCCTGTGATTCCATATTCTTTAAAAGGATTTATTTCTTCTTCAGAAAAGTCCCCGAAGGTGTGTCTTCGACTAAATATCCCCTGGCTTCAAGCTGGTCACGAAGCTTATCCGATTTCTTCCAATCCTTGTTCTTCCTGGCCTCATCCCTCTGTTTTCTTAAATCATCCGCGTCTAAAAGAATATCGCTTTCCAGCAGTTTACCAAGATTGATTCCGAGTATTTCAAAGAAACCTTCCACCTCATAAACCCCTTTCGTCAAGAGCTCAAACGGTGGATTCTTTCTTCCGAGTTCGGCGGACAATTGCCTGACAAGTTTACGTATACTGTCGATTGCTTCCCTTGTTTTGAAATCATCATCCATTGCCTTTTCAAATCCATTCCTGCATTCCGAAATCAATGCATTTATCCTGCTCCTGTCTTCTGTGGATATGATTTTGCTTTTCTTATTCAATGACAGGTACCTGATCTTTTCAATCTCATTTTTTATTTCATACATCCTTATCTTTGCCTCTTCCAGTTTATCATCTGAGAAATCTATCGAACTCCTGTAATGCTTGGTAAGAAGGAAGTACCTTAACACCATTGGGTTGTACTTCTCAAGGATATCGGAAAGAGTGAACGTATTGCCAAGAGATTTTGACATCTTTTCTTCATTTATAGTCACAAAACCGTTGTGAAGCCAGTACTTACTGAACTGCCTGCCTGTAGCTGCCTCCGACTGCGCTATCTCATTCTCATGATGAGGAAATATCAAATCCCTCCCGCCGCCGTGTATGTCAAGGGTATCTGTTTTCAGGTGCTTCATGCTCATTACGGAACACTCTATATGCCAGCCGGGCCTCCCCTCACCCCAGGGGCTGGGCCATGACGGTTCTTCCGGTTTTGCTTTCTTCCACAAAGCAAAATCCAGCGGATTCTTCTTTGACTCATTCACCTCAACCCTTGCTCCTGCCACCAGGTCCTCCTTCTTCCTCTTTGAGAGCCTGCCATAGGGTTCAAACTTTGCAACAGAAAAGTACACGGCCCCGTCAACCTCATAGGCATATCCATTCTCAACGAGCTTAGAAACAATTTCTATAATTTCCTTGATGTGTTCTGTTACCCTGGGATAAACATCAGCGGCTTTTACATTCAGTTCCCTCATTACTTTAAAATACTTATCAATATTTTCATTAACCAGCTTACCTGTATCAGTATTAAGCTCTTTTGCCCTTGCAATAATCTTGTCATCAATATCAGTAAAGTTCTGAATATATTTCACTTCATACTTTTTGTATTCCAGGTACCTCCTTATTACATCAAAAACAACATAACACCTGGCATGCCCTATATGGCTCTCATCATAAGGCGTAATACCGCAGACGTACATTTTTACTTTCCCTTCTTTCTGCGGTTTGAACTCTTCCTTTTTCCCCGTTAAGGTATTCTGAACAACCAAAACCATTTTTTATCGCCTTACCCCTCTATTACGGAAACAACCGAATAGGCAGCTATCCCCCTGCCTTTTCCTATCAAGCCCAGCCCTTCGTTTGTTGTTGCTTTCACATCAACATTATTCATCTCTGTTTTTAAAGCCACTGCAATCTTCTTCCTCATATTATCAACATATGGTGACAACTTTGGTTCCTCGGCAATCACCATGGAATCAAGGTTATTAATAACATACCCCGCCCTCGATAGAATACCCGACACCTGCTTAAGCAGGATTAACGAGGAGATATCCTTATACTTCTTATCCGTGTTAGGGAAGTGCACGCCAATATCCTTTTCGCCCAGCGAGCCAAGCACTGCATCACAGACCGAATGCAGTAAAGCATCACCATCGGAATGCCCAAGCAGTCCCCTTTTAAACGGTATCCTTACACCCCCAAGTACCAGTTTCCTGCCCGGGACAAGCTTATGAACGTCATAACCTATGCCGTACCTTATTCTCCTGCTCTTCCCTCCAAGCAATGCCCCGGCAAGTTCAAGGTCCTCAGGAGAGGTAATTTTAATATTCCGGTAATCTCCGCGTACTATCTTTACTTTTCCCTTTAACCTCTCCACCATTACCGCGTCATCAGTCGCATATAACCTTTTCTTCCTGGCTTCCCTGTGCGCAGCCAGGATAAGAGCATAGCGGAATGTCTGCGGAGTCTGGGTAAGCCAGACATTTTCACGGTTTAAGGTCTTCTGTACAATCCCCCTGCCGTTAACCTTTTTAATAGTATCGTTCAGCGGGACAGCAGCCATGCTTGCCCCGTATTTTTCCGCCTGCCTTATGGAATCCTCGATTATCTTCCCGGTAATAAAAGGCCTGACGCCATCATGAATAACTACTATTGAACAACTTTCCGGAATCCGCTTCAGGGCATTAAATACGGAAACCTGCCTGCGCGCGCCGCCCGGAACCACCTCTATGCTCTTTTTATAACCGTACTTTCTTATGATGTTGTTCCTGCAGTAGTTTTCCCTGCCCTCCGGTACGGTTAAAATGATTCCATCAATCATCTTCACGTTATCAAACACATCCAGGGTACGGGCTACAACCGGCTTCCCGGCAACCAGCCTGAACTGCTTCATGACCTGCCCCTTCAGCCTCTTCCCCATACCGGCAGCTGTAATAATGGCAAAGACTTTCCTCTTCATTCTATAAGATTATTATTCCCTTCCCTTGCGGACAAATATCATTCTGCCTGCAGAAGTCTGAAGTATACTGCTTACAGTGACATCAATCTTCTGGCCTATGTAATTCTTCCCGTCTTCAACCACCACCATGGTTCCATCATCAAGGTAAGCCACTCCCTGTTTTTTTTCCTTGCCTTCCTTCAGGACGAATACCTTGATTTCCTCACCCGGCAGCACCGGTGGTTTAATCGCATTCGAAAGCTCATTAATATTAAGAACCCTCACGCCGCGCACCGAAGCCACTTTGTTCAGGTTATAATCGGAAGTTATTATCTTCGCCCTCAAGTCCTCGGCAAATTTTACTATCTTGGCGTCAACTTCGGTAATTTTAGGATAATCCTTTTCTAATATCTTCAAAATTATTTTCTTATTATCCTTAAGTTTTTTCACCACATCAAGCCCGCGGCGGCCGCGCTCCCTCTTAACTGAATCCGCAGAATCCGCCACTTCCTGCAGTTCCCTTAAAACAAAGCCCGGAACCACCAGCGTACCCTCAATAAAATCAGTTTCACCTATGTCATTTATCCTTCCGTCGATTATGGCGCTGGTATCAAGAACCTTCATCATAATTTTACCCCTCGCGCTCCCTGTCGGGAAAATATTCCTATCCAACAGGTCAAGCTGGTCCTTCTTCCGGATTGCCAGCACCATACATATATAGGCGCATATAACCTTTATTAGCAAGGAATAATCCTTGTAGAAGATGGCAATCTCTTCACTCCCAACCTGGTACACTGAATAGTCTATCATCTTTGCAACAATAAGGCCTAGTGCCACGCCTATACCTGCGGATATCATCGTATCAAGCGCAACCATATCAATGATGATTTCCAGCAGTATTATCAGCACGGCCGCCCCGGTGCCTATAAGTATCCCCATGGCATGATTTGAAAACTGCAGGTATCCTATAATCCAGCCGGCAACAATAACCATTAAACGAATAACCCAAATAACCCCGTCTTTCCTGTTTCCCTTATCCATCTATTAACCTCACCGCCTCTCTAATTGTTGAAACTCCAACAAGTTTAATTTTACTGCTTGAAAGATTCTTCAAATTACCCCCCGGGATTATACACGTTTTAAACCCGAGTTTCTTTGCCTCGTTGACTCTCCTGTCAATAAAACTTACCGCCCTTATCTCCCCTGCCAGGCCCACTTCGCCGATAACTATAGTGCCTTCATCCACCGGCTTGTTCCTGTAAGCCGAATAAATTGCCATTATAACGCTCAAATCACTGGCAGGCTCGCTTATCCTCGCCCCCCCTGCAACATTCAGGAACACATCGTAATTCTCCAGTCTCGCCCCGAGTATCCTTTCCATAACCGCAATCATGAGTAATACGCGGTTGTAATCAAGCCCGCTCACCTGGCGCCTCGGCATGCTGAAATTCGTACTTGTTACAAGAGCCTGCAATTCCAGCAGTAACGGCCTGGACCCCTCAATAAGTGTGACAATCACTGACCCGGCAGCTCCAACCGGGCGGGATTCCAGGAACATCATTGAAGGATTTACAACCTGCTCCAATCCGGTGTTCTTCATCTGAAAAATACTCAGTTCGTCTGCCGGCCCAAAACGGTTTTTCTCAGTCCTTATTACCCTGTAAATATTATCCTTCGTCTCATCAAAGTAAAGAACCGTATCGACTGTATGCTCAAGAACTTTCGGGCCCGCAATCGTACCTTCCTTGGTTATATGCCCCGAAATAAACACCGGTATTTTTTCAGACTTCGCAAGATAATTGATTTCCTCGGCGCACCCCCGTACCTGCCCTACACTCCCGGAAATGGCGGACAAATCAGGATGGTAAACTGCCTGTATTGAATCAATAATTACAAGTTCAGGTTTGAGGTTTCTTATGCGGGAAATTATCTCCCGGATATTGGTTTCAGAATAAACCAGGAGTTTATTGGACTTTATGCCAAGCCTGTCGCTCCTTAATTTGATTTGCGCCAGCGATTCCTCACCCGAAACATAAAGACAACTCCTGCCTGACTTTGCGAATGATTCAGCTATCTGCAGCAACAGGGTGGACTTTCCTATCCCGGGAGGGCCTGCAAGCAAAACGAGCGAGCCGGGGACTATCCCACCGCCCAGTATGTGGTCAAACTCCGATATGCCGGTAATTATCCTCTCGCTATCCTGAGCTGAAATATTACCGATATTGGTGGGCTCCCCCAGAGAGAACCTTTTATCCTGCGAACCTCCCCTGTCATTTTTTTCCTTTATTGACTCCGAGAAAGTATTCCATTCTCCACAGCTCGGGCACTTGCCCAGCCATCTTGTTTCCTGGTGGCCGCATTCCTGGCAGACAAATATTGATTTTAACTTTGCCAATAAACATTCTCCGAATAATCACTTGAACCTTTTTTCAAGATTCTTACTTACCTTTTCAAGGCTGTTTATGATGTTTTCCACTTTTTCTCCGAGTTTTTTGTCGGCTATCAATTTGCTTAACACGCTTTCGCTTAAATTCATATCATTGATTCTTTCTGATATTTCATTAAGGTCTTCCGAAATCGTATTTATATTATCAAACGTTTTCTTTATAACTTCTCCGTCCTTCCCCATTGATGCATTCAATTTTTTAGTAATACCCTCAAAATTGGATGCAATTTCAGTCAGGGTAATATCCAGTTTCCCGCCTTCTTCAAATATCTTTAATTGCTCTACCATCTTGTCTATGCCTTTATCCGCAGATTTAATCATGCTGTCAAAGCTTACGGAGACAGCACCTATAATAACGTCTCCGTCTTTCAGCAGCGGTTCATCCTGTGAACCGCTGGTTAATTCAAGAAGTTTATTTCCAACCATCCCCACGGAGGAAATACTTGCCCGGGCGTCCTTGTGAATCTTTACGTCATGCTTTACAGTTATGATTACAAGCGCCTTGTTTTCGACAAGGTTTATCTCCTTTACCTTGCCCACTTCAACCCCGGACATTTTGACCTGCCCCTTCTCCGGCAGGCCTTCAGCGCTGTCAAAGATAACCTTTAATTCATATCCTTTTTTCAGATTAACATCCTCAAGTAAAATAACCGCCATGGCAAAAACCAAAATCCCCGACAAAACGAACAACCCCACCTTTGTTTCCTGGTTAATCATATCTTCATCCCTTTCCTGAAAATATTCCTTATCCCTGGACCTTTATAGGCCCCTTACTGCTCCCCGTAATAAATTGCTTTACCACCGGGTTTTTCGTCCTTTTAATATCCCGGGGAGTACCTACTTCCTCGATCCTGCCTTTATAAAGCATTGCAATACGGTTTGATATTTTATACGCGCTTATCATATCGTGGGTAACCGCAATTGAAGTAATTTTTAACTCTCCCTGTAAATGAATAATCAATTCGTTAATAACATCAGCCATAATGGGGTCAAGCCCTGTTGAAGGTTCATCATAAAGTATATACTCGGGATCCCTGGCTATAGCCCTTGCAAGCGATACCCTTTTTTTCATCCCTCCCGAAAGTTCATCGGGCTTCAGGTTTTCAATCCCATCCAGGCCAACCATCTCCAGCATCCTTGAAACCTTCACCCTTATATCTTCCTCAGGCATATCCTTAAGGTAATGCAATCCAAATGCCACGTTCTCTCCAACCGTTAACGAATCAAATAAAGCTGCCCCCTGGAAGAGCATGCCGAATTTCCCCTGTATGGGTTCAAGCCTCTTCTCCTTTAACCCGGCAATATCTATCCCGTTGATTTGCACCATGCCTTCATCCGGCCGTACGAGCCCCATAATGGTTTTCAACAACACTGTTTTACCTTCACCGCTTCCGCCAATTATGGTAATGGTTTCACCGTCAACAATATCAAGATTCACGCCGCGTAAAACGTGGTTGTCTCCAAAACTTTTATGCAAATCCCTGATTTTTATCATCGTCTGCCTTTTCTATTCAACATCCTTCACCGGTATCTGCGGGTAAATACGCCTATTTCACTTTTCAATAAAAAACTACCCGCTCATTTTGGAGAAAAAACTTATTCAACACCAATGCCTATTGTCATCAGTATAGTCGTAAGAAAGTAATCCGAAATCAATATCAAAATCATTGAAATGACGACAGCCGAAGTCGTTGCCTTGCCCACTCCTTCAGCTCCCCCCCTGCAATCCAAACCCCTGTAACAACTCACCGTGACAATAATCAAACCAAAGAAGAACGCCTTGATCACACCATGCGCGACATCACCCACTTGAACGTATTCAATAATTTCATTCCAGAACACGCTTGAGGGTACCTTGAACTTCTGCGCCGACACTAAAAACCCACCGAAAATACCTATAACACCTGCATACATGGTTAGTAATGGAACGGCTATCATACAGGCTATAAACCTTGGAACATAAAGGTATTTCACAGGATTTGTTCCCAGCGTGTAAAGAGCGTCTATCTGTTCTGTTACCTTCATCGTACCCAGCTCAGCGGATATCTGGGCCCCAACCCTTCCTGCGAGGACCAACCCGGTTATCATCGGCCCCAGTTCCTTCAACATTGCCACTGATATGCCAAGCCCGGCAAGAGCAGGTGAACCCAGCCATAAATTTGTAACATAGCACATATGGAAAGAAAAAACCATTCCCGTAAACAAGGAAGAAAGCAGAATAACTCCTAACGACCTTATTCCAACTTCTGAAATCTGGTTGAGAACGCTCTTCAATTCAGCAGGAGCAGTAAACATACAACGGATGGTTGCCTCAAACAACTGGGTTGCTTTTCCAACATGGTTAGAAATATTTATAATTTTTTTACCTAAAAAATTAATTATGTTCCTGTTTGCCATATCAAATGCCTCGTATTACCCTCGGTACCCTTTTTCCTATACAACATGTTACCTCATAATTTATAGTACCGGTTTTATCGGCTATTTCTTCGGCCGTTATTCTCTCACTTCCCTGCCTGCCGAGCAACACTGCTTCATCCCCGATTTTTACGCTCTTTAGTCCCGTGACATCAACCATGCACATGTCCATGCAGATATTGCCAATCACCGGAACCCTCTTCCCTCCGATAAGCGCCTCTCCCCTGTTTGAAAGGAACCTGCTGTAACCATCGGCATAACCGACAGGTAAAGTGGCGATAAATGACTCCCTGCCCGCCTTCCACGCCCTCATATAACTTACCGTGGCGCCTCTTGAAACCTTTTTCAGGTAAACAATCCTTGTCTTTAAACTCATCACCGGCTTGAGGTTAATATCCCTGCCTGCATTCCTGTAAGGCATTAAACCATAAAGAGTTATTCCGGGCCTCACAAGATTATAATGGGTTTCAGGATACCTGATTACCGCGGTGCTGTTGGAAACTGACTTGTACTTTATGTGAATACCGGAACTCTCAAGTCCGTTGATAATCCCATTAAACCTTCTAATCTGTTTTAACGTAAAACCCCTGTCACCGGACGCCGCTGCGAGGTGTGTGAATACACCATCTATTTTCAGGCCGGGCAGTTTTTTGATTTTTTTGACAAGTTCCCCCGCATTTTTGTGGGAAATACCTATACGGCCCATACCCGTATCAATTTTTATGAATACCGGGGCTTTCCTCTTCTGCCTCACTGCAAGTTCAGAGAGTTTTTTTGCAGCCATTAAACTGCATATAGCGGGATGAAGGTTATACTTCAATACATATGAAAAGTTCTCCAGGGGATAAATACTCCCCATCACCAGGATAGGGATTTTTTTTAACCCCTTCTTCCTGAGCAGAACACCCTCTTCAATCAGGGCAACCCCCAGCGCCCTTGCTCCAAGTTTAACGCTCTCCCGGCCCAGTTCTACAACACCGTGCCCGTAGGCATCCGCTTTTACAACAGAAAGTACCTGCGCGTTTTTTTTCAACTTCTTTCTGATTTCCCTGTAGTTATGCCTGAAGGCGCTTATATCAATTTCAGCCCAGGTTGGCCTTAATATTTTATCCATAACTTTTTAACACTTATCCTATTATATTAGGGGGTCAGGTCTCTACATTTTACAAAAGCTGAATTAGTATATCAACTAATTATCTGCCAATAATCAGGTTCCGTATACAATAATTTTTAGTGCTACTTTTTGTTAAATGTCGAGACCTGACCCCCCACTTTATTCTCCCTGCCCCGCAAGGTTTTCAAACCTCGTGTAATCTGCCAGGAAAGTCAGTTCAAGAGAACCAATCTGCCCGTTTCGATGCTTGCCTATAATAATATCAGCAATACCTTTTTTCTCAGTCTCTTCCCTGTAAACTTCATCCCTGTAAATAAAAAGAACCAGGTCCGCATCCTGTTCAATGGAACCGGACTCCCTCAAATCCGATAGAACAGGTTTCTTTGATTCTCTTTTTTCAGGTTCCCTTGACAACTGCGAAACAGCAATAACAGGCACTTTCAGGTCCTTTGCCATTATCTTAAGGGAACGGGAAATCTCAGAAACATCCTGCTGCCGGTATTCCGAACGGCCCGTCCTGCCCGCCATGAGCTGAAGGTAATCTATAATAATCATATCCAATCCATGCTCCGCCTGCAGTCGGCGCACACGGGACTTCATTTCAAGTACGTTCAGGGAAGGACTGTCATCAATAAATATTGGCGCTTCAGAAAGAAGGTCTGCAGCGGTTATCAACGCCGGCCAGTCCCTCTTCCGCAAAAATCCTGTTCTTGCATTATAAGCGTTAACCTTTGCCTGTGAACACAACATGCGGAGCAATAATTCATCCCTTGACATTTCAAGACTGAATATCGCCACTGTCTTCTTCTTCTTTATTGCAGCATGCTCCGCAACGTTAAGAACGAAAGAGGTCTTACCCATTGATGGCCTTGCAGCCACTATTATCAGGTTTGACGGATGGAAACCCGCTGTTTTCTCATCCAGTTTTGAAAACCCGCTTGAAACTCCCGGCACCTGCTCCTTCTTGTTATAGAGCTTGTCTATCTCCTCAATACTATCGTGCACCATATCCTTTATGGAGATAAATCCTGTCTGAAGCCTGTCCTGACAGGCATCAAGAATCGACTGTTCAGCCCTGTCTAAAATATTATCAACATCTTCGTCGCTTGAGTAACTATCCGCAATTATTTTATTTGCCGTCTTGATAAGCATGCGCAGAAAGGCCTTCTCCCTTACGATTTTTGCGTAATACTCAACATTTGCGGCAGTAGCAACCGAATCAATGAGCTCTGTCAGGTAGACAACTCCCCCAATCTTATCCAGCAACTTCTTTTTCTTCAATTCTTCCGTGATAGTAATAATATCAACCGCCCTGTTCTTGTCATTCATTTCAATCATTGTTTGAAATATCCGCGCATGGGCATCTTCATAAAAACTATCTTTACTAACCACACCCATCGCTTCAAGAATTGCTTCCTTCTCTATCATCATGGAACCCAGCAATGATTGTTCTGCTTCAATATTTTGCGGCGGTAACTTTGTATCGGGCATAATTATCCCCTCTATTCTTTTACAACCCAGATCTTTACCTTGCCTGTAACCCCGGCGTGCGCTTTTACTTCTATTGTATACACACCCAATTCCTTTATCGGCTCATCAAGAATCACGTGCTTCTTGTCCACTTCAACACCCTGCGCCTTAAGGGCTTCCGCAATATCCAACGAGGTCACTGACCCGAACAACTTGTCTTTCTCCCCTACCTTTACGGTTATCGTGCAGGAAATCGTTTCCAGCTTCTTCACGAAATCCTCGGAAGTCTTAATCTCTTTTGACTCCTTTTGTTCAGTCCTCTTCACTTCACTCTCCCAGGCCTTCCTGCTCTTCGGGGTATCCACCAGCGCAAAACCTCTTGGAATCAGGTAGTTCCTTGCATAACCGTCCTTTACGCTCACTGCCTCGCCTGCCTTGCCAAGCTTATCCATATCCATTTTCAAAATAACTTCCATTTACCCTCCTTTATGGGAAACGGTGCCTTTCAGGAACCGTACCCTTTTATACGTTTTCGAAAATCAAACCATACATCAGCCACCCCTATCCCTACCGATAAGTAAAATTGCACAACCAGCAGCACATACAGCAAAACCCTAAATAAAACCGGTACCTTATATTTGTGTAAAATATAACTTACCGTTGAAAACCCTGAAATAAAATATACAGTCAGGAAAAATGTTCCAATATTAAGCCCCAGGGTACTCATTACCTGCATTCGCCCGTACAGCCCCCCGAAATATAAAATACCTCCTAAAATAAGCCCCCATACAACCCCCTCCGTTGGACGCCATTTTGAAAATTCCGGTAATTTCATCAGCCTGATACCGTGGCTTGCAAATACCCTTGCCCCGATAAAATAACTTAAGCCGGTACCAATAATTGAAAATAAAACCAGGAGCACACCCATTCTTCTCTTTATAAAACCCATCGCGTCATCAAGCATTCTTTCCAACTGGTTCAATTGTTCCCGGTTAAATTCTTTTTCTCCGCCAGGCAATGAAGTATTGCCGCTCCTATACGATTCCAGCGCGCGTTGATTATTATACTTTATATCCTCTATTAATACTTCTGCGGGATTAATTCTATAAATTAAATTCACTGAACCTGCCCACAATAAAACCAGGGCAATAAAAGTTGAGGAACCCAGCCCTATCACTTTA
>JAUXBS010000075.1 GCA_030619245.1 Clostridia bacterium
GGAATCCTTCAGGAAGGTGTTAGCGAGGGCTGAGGAGTTTTATAACAGGGCTGTTATAAGTTATGAAAAGGGGGATTCCGGGGCTGCTGAGAAGTATTATATGAAAGCAATGCAAAAACTGCAACAGGCAAAACTGGGCGCGGAGATAAATTACAGGTTAAAAGAGGAGTTTGACAATCTCTTTGCCGGGATTGACGGGATATTCCAGGAAATGAACGGGGATTCCATTTCTTCACTTGAGGTTTCTGATGAGGAACTGGAGGAAGTGAAGGAAGTGAAGGAAGTGAAGGAACCCGGGGAAGTAGAGGCGGGGAAGAAGTACACCATCCCGATAGACCCTGACGACAGGCTTGTAAAGAAGTATATAGCTCTTTATACCGGCAGGAATAAAAAGCCCATACAGGAAGCGCTTGAAAGGTCGGGCCTGTACAGGGATATGATACTGAAGGTTCTAAGGGAAAACGGTTTGCCCGAAGAACTGGTTTATCTCCCCGTGGTGGAGAGCCTTTACAAGGTCAATGCGTATTCAAAGGCAAGGGCGGTCGGGTTATGGCAGTTCATGTCAGGGACGGGCAGGAACCTCGGGCTTAAGATAAACTACTGGATAGATGAAAGGAAAGACCCCGAGAAGTCAACCCGCGCGGCGGCTAAGTACCTGAAACAACTGTATGAATGGTTTGAAGACTGGCACCTCGCGCTTGCGGCTTACAACAGGGGTGAGAGCGGCATAGGGAAGGACCTCAAGTTTTCAAAGGCGACGAATTTTAAGGCCCTTCAGGATACGAACGCAATACCAATGGAAACCAATCGTTTTGTGCCGAAGTTCATGGCATGCACCATAATAGGGGACAATTACAGTGAATATGGTTTTGTTCTTGATTTTAAGAAGCCCGTGGAATACGATGAGGTGGAGTTAGAAAAGGTTATTGACCTGGAGGTCATAGCGAAGTGCGTTGATTCAAAAGTAAGTGATTTGAAGAAATTAAACCCTTCCCTGAAAGCCTGGTGCACGCCAAAGAACTACCCGAAGTTCAAGTTTAAACTGCCTGCCGGAACCGGGGAGTTGTTCCGGGAAAATATCGCGCAGGTTAAGAATCTTACCCCCGCAAGGGGATTTGTTAAGTACAGGGTCAGGAAGGGTGATGTTTTAGGAAAGATAGCGAGTAAGTTCCGTACGACAGCGTATGCAATCAAGAGGGATAACAGGATAAGGAACGTGAACCGCATCAGTATAGGGCAGGTGCTTAGAATCCGCACCGGAAGGCGGTATGTTACAGAGAAAAAGAGTGGCAGCCGGATGAAGACGGCTGCAGTGAAGTCCGGAGCCGGCCAGGTCAGTTACAGGGTGAAAAAAGGGGATGTCCTGATAAGGATTGCAAGAAAATACCGTACTACGGTAGCTTCAATAAAAAAGTCCAGCGGTCTCAGGAACGCCGACAGGTTGAGAATCGGGCAGGAACTGACGATTAAGCCGGGCAGGGAATATTCGGGAGGCTAATAGCCGGGTTTCGGGTTTAAGGGTGTTAAGGAATATGATTAAAGTAGAAAGATTAAACAGAATAAGCCGTTTGAGGTATGAAAAGATAATAAACAGGTGCGGTGAAAAAATATACCCGCTTGTTTTTAAGGCTGCTGCTCCGGTTGTAGAAGATATCAGAAAAAACGGGGACAGGGCGCTGGCCAGGTACATAAAGCGTTATGAAAAGATTTCTTTGAGTCCCGGGAAGCTTATTGTAAGTAAAAAGGAAATAAGGGATGCCTACAGCAACCTGCCGGGTAAATTGCTTAAGGACATCAAGCTTATGATAAGGAATGTAAAAGCATTCTACGGTAAACAATTAAGCAATACCTGTAAGGGCTGGAAGGGCAGGTTCGGGAAGGGTTATACAGCAGGGCAGTTGTTAAGGCCTGTTGAAAGCGTCGGTGTTTACGTGCCGGGCGGGACCGCGCTCTATCCGAGTACGGCGGTTATGGGAATAGCGCCTGCCCGTATTGCCGGGGTGAGCAGGGTTGTCGTTGCGACGCCGGCCAACAGGAAGGGTAAGATAGCCGGCCCGGTACTGGTTGCGGCGGACCTGGCCGGGGCGGATTTGATACTTAAGGCGGGCGGCATGCAGGCGGTGGGGGCAATGGCAGTCGGTACCCGTACGGTTCCCCGGGTTGATAAGATAATAGGGCCCGGCAATATCTGGGTTTCTGCCGCAAAGCTTTATGTTATGATAAGGAATTATTCTTCAATAGAATTCGTTGCGGGCCCGAGCGAGGTTTTAATTATTGCGGACGGCGGCGCAAACAGCAGGTACATAGCCCGCGACATGATAGCGCAGGCGGAACATGGCCCCGGCAGTTCAGCGGTACTGGTTACTACCTCGGCAGGCACTGCCGGGAAGGTACGGGAAAGCCTTAATGAAATGGTGAAGCAGTCGTCCAGGAAGAGGACGATTGAAGCGGCTCTTAAAAGATACGGCGCCATACTGGTGGCGGAAAGCATGGGTAAAGCAGTTGAATTTGCGAATAAATTCGCCCCCGAACACCTGCAGGTTATGACGAAAAATCCAGGGGATATATTGAAATCAATAAATAATGCGGGCTCGGTGTTCCTGGGTGAGTATACGCCCGCGGCGCTGGGTGATTACCTTTCGGGGACGAATCACATACTGCCGACCGGGGGAGGCGCCAGGTATGCAAGCGGGGTTAATCTTGAAACCTTTTTTAAAAGGCCGACCTTCCAGCAGTTTGACGGTAAGGCGCTTGACGCCTTAAGGAAGCCTTTAACGGAACTGGCTGACGTGGAGGGGTTAACCGGGCACGGCGCTTCGGTGGAGGAGAGGTTTAAAAGGAGTAAGACTTGAAGAAGATTAGAGCGGGGCTCGTTGGTTCGGCGGGACTGTCCGCCGGGGTCTTAATAAAAATACTGGCTGCGCATAAACGCGTTCAACTGGCAGCGCTTGTTTCGGACAGCCACAGTGGAATGAAAATATCCGATATACACAGGGGGTTAAAAGGATTGACTGGGAAGAAGGCCGTTTCCTATGACCCTGAAAAGCTGGTATCGGATTGCGATGTTATATTCTTTTCAAAACCGCATATTGAAAACATGAAGAATACGACTGACCTGGTTACTCTTGCGGGGCAGAAGGGCAGGAAGGTCAGGTTTATAGATTTAAGCGGTGATTTCAGGTTGAAGAATACTCGGGATTTTGAAGAATGGTATATTAAGAGGGAGACGAAGAGTAAGCTGAAAGGATTATGGAAGAAACAGAAGGCGTCAGGCGCGTACAAGAAAGTGCTGAAGGCTGCCGTTTACGGCCTTTCCGAAGTGAACAGGGCTGCGATAAGAAAGGCGTACTTCATTGCCAATCCGGGCTGTTATCCCACGGGCGCGCTGCTTGGTATTCTCCCCCTGGTCTTAAAAGGGGTGGCTGACAGGAAGGATATCGTGATAAACGCCTGCAGCGGCGTGTCAGGCGCGGGGCGGACGAGGAAGCCGGGCGGTTCAGGAATGGCTGTCAATATGAGGGATAATATTATCCCCTATAAAATAGCGGTGCATCAGCATATCCCTGAAATAGAGCAGGAGTTGAGTACGGGTAAAGGCAGGGTGAAAGTGTCGTTTGCGCCGCACGTGGTTTCATTTGATTACGGTATACTTACAACCATCAGCCTGAAGTCAACCGGAAGGGCCAGTATGCAAAAGATAAACAGTATTTACAGGAGTTTTTACAGGAATTCGCATTTTATCAGAATAACGGGTGATGCTTACCCGCAGGTAAAGAACGTTGTGGGTACGAATTTCTGTGACATAGGGTTTAAGGTTGACGAGAGGAACGGAAGGCTTGTGGTTGTAACGGCAATAGATAATTTGTACAAGGGGGCGTCGGGCCAGGCTGTGCAGAATATGAACATTATGTTCGGCTTGAGGGAAACCGAAGGCCTTTAAACCCTTATCCCCTGAGCGAAGCCGAAGGACAGGGTGAGGGGAAAGAGTTAAAAAATAAAATGAAGATATCAGACAGGAAAAACGCTGAATTCAAACTAAAAATAAAAGGACTGCTTGAAACGCTTCCCAATATAAGGAAGTTCAGCGGGAAGCACGTTGTCATCAAGTACGGGGGCAGTATTTTAAAGGAAAGTACTGAGAATAATATTATTTCCCAGGTGGCTTTCCTTCAGAAGTACATAGGCGTCAATATTGTGGTAGTGCATGGCGGCGGGAAGCACGTTGATGAGGAAATGAGGAAGAAGGGGCTTGAACCTTCAAGGAAGATTGACGGGAAGAGGTATACTCCCGGGAAGCTGCTTCCGGTTCTTGATAAATGTTTTGGCGAGCTGAACAGCAGGATAGTCGCCGGGATTAAAAAGGCAGGCTGCGCCGCGGAGGGGTTTCACGGCAGGGAAAAAACCATAATAAAAGTAAAAAAAGATACTTCAGCCAGGCTTGGTTTTGTAGGGGAGGTTACGTCCGTTGATGTCAAGCGGCTAAGGAGCCTTCCCGGGGATTGTATCCCGGTAATATCATCTCTCGGGGTGGACTCCGGGGGCGGGTTATACAACGTGAATGCCGATACTGTTGCTGCCGCGGTGAGCGCGGCGTTGAAGGCGGCTAAACTCATGATGCTGACTGATGTCAGGGGAATAAGGACGGGCCATAAGGATGAAATTTTTTCCACTCTTACGGTAGATGACGTTGAGAAAATAATAGAGAGGGGTATAGTCAAGGAGGGTATGATACCGAAGTTAAGGTCCGGGGTGGACGTCATAAAGAACGGGGTGAAGAAGGTCCACATAATAAAGGGAACGGATGAAAATTCCATTATTGAGGAAATCTTAAGCGCAGAAGGAGTTGGGACTCAGATAGTCATGAGAAGGAGGTGAGTGATGACGGCTTGTGGGTGTGATTTTAGGGGGAGGAAAAGAAGAAAGCATTAAGGAGAAGAAGAAATAAAATATTTTGACCGGAAAGGAGTTTTATCATGGCAGAAGGAAGATGCATGAAATGCAAAAAGCAGGTAGAGATTAAGGACGGGCAGGAAATAGTGATGAAGAACGGGATGAAGGCAATGAAGGGTGTTTGCCCGGTTTGCGGTACGAAGGTGTTCAGGATTCTCGGTAAAAAGTAAGTAGAAAACATTTAAGGTGCGGTTCTAAGATTACATATCAAAGAGCCGCACCTGTTTGTTAAGGTAAAGGTGTACTTATGGGTTACAGGGATTACTATCGTCCGACTTTTTCATTCAGGTCAGTTCCTTATGTTACTAAGTACCTGATAATAATCAACATAGCGGTTTACATCGTTCAGTGGATTGTTGAAATCTTTCTGGGCGCTGATTTTTATTTAATCCTCGGGCTTATGCCAAAATATGTTGTAACAAAGGGATATATCTGGCAGTTGGTAACCTACATGTTCCTGCATGGCAATCTTCTTCATATCTTTATGAATCTATTCGTGCTGTACATGTTCGGCAGGACTCTGGAGGAAACCTGGGGTTCAAAAAAATTCCTTAAATATTATTTTATCTGCGGTATAGGCGCGGGAATATTTATTACATTAACTTCACTTGGCAACAGGGTGCCAACCATAGGGGCTTCGGGCGCAATATACGGTTTGCTTGCGGCATACGGTGTTTTGTTCCCGGAATCAAAAATATATTTATATGCCATTTTCCCCATAAAAGCAAAGTATTTTGTTATTGGGATAGGCGTTATTTCATTTTTTAGCGGCATATCAAGCCAGGGGTCGTTGATTTCTCATTTTGGGCACCTTGGCGGCTTGCTCGTTGGTTTCGTGTATCTGAAGTTCAATGAAATTACATATTTCTTCAGGAAAAACATTCACTTCAATAACATTAAAGCGGATGCCAGGCGCAGGGACGTATTCGGTTCCTGGGAGGATAAGTACCGCAGGGAAAAACCGGCGGAGGAAGAGGTGAACCGGATACTGGATAAGATATTGAGGAAAGGGGTGGAGAGCCTTACCCCGGAGGAAAAGAAAACAATGGATGAATACTCATCAAAAAATAATTAAAGAGGAGGTTTCGTCATGTCTGAAATTAAGGTGAGAAAACCCCCGGAAGATGAAGTGAAATCAATGGGGATCAAGAAGTGGCACCCGTGGGAATGCGAGCCGAGTTCATTTGACTGGTCTTACGTTGAAACGGAAATTTGTTACATCCTTGAGGGGAAAGCAAAGGTCACCACAGCGGAAGGAGAGGTTGAATTCGGCAAAGGCGACCTGGTTGAGTTCCCGCGGGGATTAAAGTGCAAGTGGGAGGTAATTGAAAAGATAAAAAAGGCCTACAAGTTTGGTTAATATTCCGGGGAC
>JAUXBS010000057.1 GCA_030619245.1 Clostridia bacterium
CATGCATGCAAAAACTTTCTTTTTATCCATACCTGCTATAACCGCGGCCCCTGCCGTATTTTCAGACGCCTTCCCGACCGTAACCAACGTATCAAAACCATTCTTAAAGACCGCTCTGCCTGCCTGCTCGTGGAATACCCTTGTTTTACCACCCAGTTCCAGCATATCCCCGAGGACAGCCACCTTTCTGTTATCCGGAAATCCCCTGCCCACTTCTTCAAGGGCAGCCTCTACTGATTCCGGGTTGGAATTGTACGCATCATTGATAATCCTTGCGCCTTTATATTCAACCAGGTTAAACCGCATTTCAGGGAATTTAAATGATTTTAAGGCCCTTGCCATAACCCCTGCAGGATACTTCAGGCAGCCTGCAACAGCGCAGGCGGCAAGCGCATTGTAAATATTGTTTTTCATAAAACCTGAAAGTTCTATTCTTTCACTCCCCCCGTTGATATGCAGGATAAAGGAACATTTATTTTTCACGGTATCGTATTTAATATCACTTGCCCTTACATCCGCATTCTTTTTTATTCCAAAGGTTATAACTTCCCGTTTAATTTTTTTGACTGACTGCCTTAAATAGTAATCATCATTGTTTATTACTGCCACTCCCTTTCCGTGGAGGTTATCAATCAATTCCAACTTGGCTTTAAGCACGTTCTTAATCCCAAGAAAGTACCCCACGTGAGCATTGCCTATATTGGTAATCACACCGATATCCGGTGACGACAAAAGAGTCATGGCCCTTATCTCACCAAGGTGATTTGCCCCCATTTCAAGCACGCAGTACCTTGTTTTTGAACAAATATCAAACAGAGTCAACGGCAAACCTATCAAATTATTCAAATTGCCCCTGGTTGCATTCACACTCTCCCTGAGGGAGAGAATGGACGCCAGCATATCCTTTGTTGTTGTCTTGCCGTTACTGCCTGTAATCCCCACCACAACCGGTTTATACCTGTTACGGTAATATTTCGCCAGTCTTTGCAGGGCATCCAGGGTACTGGTATTAACCTTGATTATGGTTGCACCCGCCCTGACCGGCCTCCTCACAAGGACTGCCGAAGCGCCGTTTTTCACAGCGTCCGCAGCATAATCATGGCCGTCAAAACAGTCACCCTTAAGGGCAACGAACAACTCTCCCTTCCTTACTGTCCTGCTGTCCGTTGAAACCCCTGACACAGCATCCCCGGGGCTGCCTGAAACCAGTTTACCTTTAACGGCCCTGACAATTTCATTTACGGTTATTCTTTCCATTTTTATCTATCTTTTTCGGCGCGCCCATTTGCTTCAGTATACTGCCGGCAATCTCCCTGTCATCAAAATGAATTCTCCTGCTTCCCAGCACCTGGTAATTCTCATGCCCCTTTCCCGCTATCACCACAATATCACCCCTGTCAGCCATCATTATTGCCTTCTCTATTGCCTCTTTCCTGTCTTTAACAACCTTGTAATTATCCTTATTCAGCCTCTTCATGCCCGTTTCTATATCCAGGATGATTTTATCAGGGTCCTCGGTCCGGGGATTATCCGAAGTAACTATCACGTAATCGCTGTTTCTCACCGCCGCCTCTCCCATCAGGGGACGCTTGCCCCTGTCCCTGTCCCCGCCGCAGCCAAAAACCGTTATTATCCTCTTTGCCTTCAACTGCCTGCAGGATTTAAGCAGCCTATCCAGGGAATCATCCGTATGGGCATAATCCACCACAACCGAAAAAGGCTGCCCTTCATTTATTGTCTCAAATCTTCCAGGAACGCGCCTGACTCCCTCTAACCCCTTTTTTATGATATCCGGAGGTACCTGCCGGCCCGCTCCCAGCGCAGCTGAAGCCAAAGCATTATACACGTTAAACCTTCCCGCAAGAGGCAGCGAAACCTCAATGTCCCATCCGGCCAGGTTATTATTAACGGTAAACTCAGTCCCATTTAATTTCAACTTAATACCCGAAGCGGTTATGTCCGCCTCCTTTTCCAGGGCATAGGTGATTATCTTTGTTTTTATGGACTCCTTAATCCTGGCTGATGCTGCATCGTCGTTATTGATAACAGCTACCTTCTCCCCCTTCTTTCCTGTTCCTTTTCCCAGCCCCGAAAAGAGTTTCATTTTCGCATCAAGGTAATTATCCATGCTTCCATGAAAATCTAAATGGTCCCTGGTCAGGTTCGTAAAAACCGCCGCATCAAATTCAATCCCCTCAACCCTGCCCTGGGCCAGGGCGTGCGAAGACACCTCCAGGACCGCGGAACCGAACCCTTTTTCAACCAGTTTGCTCAGCAGCTCCTGCAGGTCCCGGGATTCCGGTGTCGTGTTTGGCGCGGGCATAACCTTTGCCCCCATCCTGTACCCGACTGTACCGAACACCCCGGCTTTCTCTTTATTCGCGCTTAATATAGATTCAACCAGGTAACTCACGGTTGTCTTGCCGTTGGTACCGGTAATACCGATAACGTTCAACTTATCCGAAGGATAGCCGTAATACGCCCCTGAAACAATTGCCAGCGCTGCGCGCGGGTCATCAACAACAACCCGGGCAATCCCCTTTACTTCTTCCTGTTTCACGGACGAAATAACAGCCCTTGCCCCTGAATTTACTGCCTGAGCTATATAAGCATTCCCGTCTTCACGGTAACCTTTTATTGCTACAAATACATTGCCCGGCTTGATTTTTCTGGAATCATATTCCACACCGGTAATGTTTATATCAGTATTACCATAAATTTCCTTTACCGTCAATTCATTTATAATATTAATTAATTTCTTTTTTATCATTGCCTGATTCCTGCAAGTTTGTACTCGTCCCAGGGTATGCTGTAGTATTCCATTATCTTCTGCGCTACCTTCGAAAATACCGGGGCCGCGATGGCGCCTCCGTAATATACCCCCTCGGGCTCATCAATAATCACAAGTATTGTTACCCGCGGATTATAGGCCGGAAGAAAACCAGCAAAAGAAGCAGTGAACCTTTTATCGCAGTACCCTCCGCTCTGCCTGTCATATTTTTGCGCTGTTCCCGTCTTTCCTGCAACCCTGTACCCTTCAACCTTTGCGCCAACCCCCGTACCTTTATCAACCACCCTAACAAGCATCTTCGTAAGCAAATTCACTGTTCTGTGGGATACAACCTGCCTTATAAAAACTGTTTTATTTTCCCCGGCATTATTACCGTCAGCGTCCAACAGGCACTTCACAATCCGGGGCTGCATCAGCCTTCCCCTGTTTGCAATACACGAAAACGCCGAAACAAGCTGAATGGCGGTAACTCCGATTTCCTGCCCGAATGAAATTCTGCCCAGCGAAATACTCGACCATTTATCCGGCCTCCTTAAAATCCCGCCTGATTCCCCGGGAAGGTTTATTCCCGTGTAGTTGCCAAACCCGAACCTGCGCGAGTACTCATAAAGCCCGATTTTCCCGAGTTTCTCTCCAATCTTTGCCATACCGATATTGCTTGACTTCATTATAATCTGCCCAAAGTTAAGCCACCCTTCCTCCTCGTGGTCCCTTATGGGATAATTACCCAGTGTCCACTCGCCATTCTCACAGTAAAACCTGTCTTTTGGCTTTACCAGGTTCTTATCAAGCACTGCAGCCGCAGCAACCACCTTAAAAGTTGAGCCGGGTTCATATACATTAGTAATTGCAGGGTTGTTCATGTACCTGGAGGCATACTTCAAAGGCCTGTTACCGTTGAAGCCGGGATAGTTGGCAAGCGCCAGTATTTCCCCTGTAGCAGGGTCCTGAACAACAATGGTTGCCATCCTGGCATTACTGCTAATGAACGCCCTTTTTAACTCAACCTCTGCAACGTGCTGTATGTACTTGTCAATGGTAATAACCACATCCAGGCATTCCCTCCGGGGCTTTGAAACAATGTTCGTGGTAACAACATCCCGTCCGAACGCGTCTGTTATCCTCACCACTCTCTTACTGCCCTTCCTCAGGTACTCCTCATAACTTTTTTCAACTCCTGACAGGCCCTGGCTGTCAACGCCGACACAACCAATCACCTGGCAGGCAAGGTCGTTTTCCGGGTAAAAACGCTTCTTCTCCTGCAGGAAGTATATACCGTCAAGATTTAGTTTCCTTATCTTCCTTGATACTTCAGGGGATACCTTTCTCTTCAGCCACACGAAATTCGAACGCTTCCTTAACCCCCTTTCCAGTGATAATTCATTCATCCCCAGGATACCCGCAAGCTTTCTTGAAGTCCGTTTGCAATTGGACAGCTCCGAAGGAACCGCAAAAACAGAATCAACGTTTATATCCAGAGCAAGCTCATCACCGTTACGGTCATAGATTTTGCCCCGGTCAGGGTTAAGGTATATATTTTGCTTGAATTGCTTAATGGCTGTCTTTTTGAGGGGAGAATGCCTTACAACCTGGATATTCCATAATCTGACCTCCAGGCCCGTGTAAATAATGCCTGTTACCGCAAGGCAAACAATAATTCGGTATTTAATAGTCATTCTTTAAATAAACAATGTCTTTCATTTCCGGGTAAATCATATTCAACCTGCTGCTGGCAACCCGTTCAATTTCCTTATAATTCGTATGTTTGCTGACCTTCCTTTTCAACAGGTTATTCTCTTTTTCAAGGGAAACGGCAAGACTCTTCAGTTCATTTATCCTGTAACCTATGCATATCACCTGTATATGCTGCCATACATAAAAAAGAAGCCCGAAAACTATTCCAATAAAGACAAGGCCGAGTTTTCTTGATTTCTTTTTACCCATTAATAACCTCTCCCGCCCTTAACTTAGCGCTCCTGCTGCGCGGATTGCGTTCTATTTCCTCATCCGATGCTACAACCGGCTTTTTCGTCAGAATCCTAAAAAGCGGCGGCTCATTCCTTTTACTGTAGTCCCTGAAAACATTTTTGACTATCCTGTCTTCCAGCGAATGAAAAGAAATCACGCATATCCTGCCCTTATCCTTCAATAATCCCAGGGCAGCAGGCAATGCCCTTTCCAGCGCGCCCAACTCATCGTTAACTAAAATCCTTAAAGCTTGGAAGGTTCTTGTCGCCGGATGTATTCTCCACTTCCTCTTTGATTTTGGTATTGCTTTTCGTACAACTTCCGCCAGTGCGCCAGCAGTTTTGATTTCTCCATTTCCCCTCTTTCTGACAATGGCTCCTGCAATCCTTTTTGCCCACCTTTCTTCTCCATACTGTAAGATAACCTCATTCAACCTCCTTTCATCCAGACTATTAACGTAATACTCTGCGGACTTGGAGATATTTTCCGACATCCTCATATCAAGTGGACCATCGTTCTTGAAGCTGAACCCCCTTGAACGGTCTTCAAGCTGAAACGTTGAAAGCCCCAGGTCAAATAAGATCCCGTCCACTTTGCTTATTTTTAGTTCTTTTAGAATCTCCTTCAATTCTGTAAAATTTGAGTTAAAAACACGAACGTTTCTCTTGTACCCTTCAAGCTTAGCCCTTGCTATTTCAAGAACCCCTGCATCCCGGTCAATGGCGATTAAAGCACCCCCCGGGCTTGTTTCCTTTATTATACTCTCCGCATGCCCCCCTTCACCAACGGTGCAGTCAACATAAATTCCGCCCGGCCTGCAATCAAGATATTTAACGGCAACATCCGGCATCACTGGAACATGCATTTAATATCAACCCATCCCTTCAAAACTATCTCTTATTTCGCTCAAACTTGGCTGCCTGCTTTTTGCAACCATTATCATTCCCATCACTTCCAGGGTTTCGCCCTTCTCGTACAGCCTGTAACCGCTTTCCGTAAATTCCTTTGCCTTCAGCAAGCCCAATTCCGTGTAGTACTTTATCATACTCACGGGCACCTTCGCTTCACTTGCAACCTCCCCTATCTTGAGCAACCCCTTCTCAAGCCTCATGCTTTTTGTCATTCCTTCACCTCCCTTCAATTTTTAAAAGACAAGCTCTTCAGCAACTTCCGCGTATTTTCCCTGCACCTGGGACTGGTACTTTGACCAGAGAGTCCTGTTCCATATTTCTATCCTGTCCTGCACGCCGATTATGACAGCGTTATTCTTCAATTTCGCATAATCACATAAATTCGCCGGGATTAATATCCTTCCCTGGCTGTCGAGAGCCGCCTCTGACGCCCCTGAAAAGAAAAGACGCATGAACTGCCTTGCGCCTGATTTAGTAAAGGAAAGGCCCTGGAGTTTTCCGGTTATCTTTTTCCAGCCATCGGGAGTGTACATGAAGAGGCATTTTTCAAGGCCGCAGGTAACCACAAACTTCCTGTGTTTACCCTTCCTGAAATTAGCCGGGATGAAGAGCCTGTGTTTGGAATCTACAGAATGCTGGAACTGGCCTATGAACATTTATAATTCCCCACTTTCCACCACATTTCACCACTATTGACACAGTATACTTAAATCATAAAATCTTGTCAAGTAAAAAATGAATAAAAATAAATATTTTTCTGCCGGCCTTTAAAGAAACCCATAATGCGGTATTTTCTCGAGGACATCTGGAAATGTTTATGAAAATAAAAAAAATAAAGGGACTGCAATTAATGCAGTCCCTTTATCATAAAAGGCAAACCTGTAAGCCGAATCCTGTACCCTTGCGGGTGATGGTTATTTATCTGGGACCTGCGTTGCCGCAAGCCTCAAGCGACCTACCCAAAAGTTATAGCGGGGCGGGCTACCCCTCCTTTTCTATTTGGTCTTGCACCACGTAGAGATTGCCGCGTTTCACCCCTGTTACCCTAAAGGTAACAGGACTCGTCTCTGTGGCTCTAATCCTCTCCGGACGAACCGGAGGGCCTCCAGTTAGGAGGCTACGCTGCCCTGTGGAGTTCAGACTTTCCTCTCCCGGATGAACCGGAAGCAACCATCCGGTTTGCCTTATTTTTTCTTTTTTGCCGCGCTGTTCGCAAGCCTATCAGCTTCAGAATTATATTCCCGTAAAACGTGATTGTAACTTATCTTATCAAATTCTTCTTCAAGTTCCCTGACCAGTTGTACCTTCTCCTGCAATTTCTCATCCTTAACGCGGTACTGCCCGTTTAACTGCCTTACCAGTAATTCCGAATCAGAGTATATCCTTACGCTCCTTGCAAGTTTAAGCACTTCCTTCATACCTTCAATAAGAGCAGTATATTCGGCAATGTTGTTGCTGGCCTGGCCAATGTACTTTGACAGTTTCCTTACTGTCTTACCTGCAGGGTCGCATATTACAATACCTATGCCCGCAGCTCCCGGGTTCGGTATTGCCGAACCATCTATATTAAGTTTATAAATACCGTC
>JAUXBS010000133.1 GCA_030619245.1 Clostridia bacterium
CCTGTCATCTTCCGTGAACTCAGCATCTATCACATCGCCCTCCTGCCCCTTTGCTCCCTTGCCATTATCCCGGCCCGGGCCGGCCTGAGCAGCCCCGGCAGCTGCCTGCCGGCTTTCCTGAGTTCCCTTGTGAATTGTCTCAGCTAATTTATGGGAGACGCCGGCCAGTGAATCCTTTGCTCTTTTAATCCTTTCGGTATCCTCCCCCTTAAGAGCTTCCTTTATATCTTCCAGGGCAACTTCAATGTTCCTCCTTTCTTCAACGCTTATTCCACCCCCGCGCTCCCTGAGGTTCTGCTCCACGGAGTATACCAGGTTGCTTGTCTCATTCTTCAGTTTAATCAAATCCCTTTTCTTCCTGTCCTCATCAGCATGCTCCTCCGCGTCCCTTACCATCTTCTGTATATCATCTTCACTCAAACCGCTTGACGACTTGATTGTTATCTCCTGGGATTTTCCCGTACCAAGGTCTTTTGCGGAAACGTGCGTTATACCGTTGGAATCAATATCAAAGGCGACTTCAATCTGCGGCTTTCCCCTGGGCGCAGGCGGGATACCTGTTAATTCAAACTGCCCCAGGGTCTTGTTGTCCCCCGCCATCGGCCTTTCTCCCTGAAGCACGTGGACCGTCACTGCGGGCTGATTGTCCTCTGCGGTTGAAAACACCTTACTCTTCCTTGCAGGAATAGTCGTATTCCTTTCTATGAGTTTTGTGAAGACTCCTCCAAGAGTTTCTATACCAAGCGAGAGCGGTGTCACGTCAAGAAGAAGAACGTCCTTGACATCTCCCTTAAGAATACCCGCCTGGATGGCTGCCCCAACGGCAACAACCTCATCGGGATTTACGCCCTTATGCGGTTCCCTGCCAAAGAACTCCTTTACTTTTTTAACTATCTCAGGCATCCTGGTCTGCCCCCCTACAAGCACCACTTCGTCTATATCACCGGCAGTGACGCCTGCATCCGATAATGCCTTTTTGCATGGTTCCATAGTCCTCTTGACCAGGTCAACGGTAATCTGTTCCAGTTTTGCCCTGGTTAACTTTATATTCAAATGCTTCGGGCCATTCTGGTCTGCCGTTATAAACGGCAGGTTCACATCTGTCTCAAGAGTCGTAGAAAGCTCGCACTTTGCCTTCTCTGCCGCCTCCTTTAACCTCTGCAGCGCCATATTGTCCCTGTTTAAGTCCACACCCTCCTGTTTTTTAAACTCTTCCAGCAGGTAGTTTATTATCTTCCGGTCAAAATCATCACCCCCGAGATGGGTATCACCGTTCGTTGACTTTACTTCAAAAATCCCGTCCCCGAGCTCGAGTATGGATATATCAAAAGTCCCGCCGCCAAGGTCATATACAGCAATCTTCTCATTCTTCTGCTTGTTAAGCCCGTATGCAAGCGCCGCAGCGGTCGGCTCATTGATAATCCTTAGAACCTCAAGGCCGGCTATCTTACCCGCATCCTTTGTTGCCTGCCTCTGGCTGTCATTGAAGTACGCGGGAACAGTTATAACCGCCCGGGTAATCTCCTGCCCGAGGTATGCCTCCGCATCCCTCTTCAGTTTTCTAAGGATACTTGCGGAAACCTCCGCTGGTGAATATTCCCTCCCGTTAACCTTTATAGTAACATCCCCGTTTGATGCTTTTGCCAGGGGATAAGGGACCAGTTTCCTGTCCTGCTCGATAACATCGCTGTTGTACTTCCTGCCTATGAACCTCTTTACGGAGGACACGGTGTTTTTTGGGTTCGTTATCGCCTGCCTCTTCGCAACCTGGCCAACCAATTCCTCCCCTTTGTTTGTGTAAGCCACAACGGACGGCGTTGTCCTGCTGCCCTCTTCGTTTTGAAGCACCTTCCCCTTCCCCAGCTCAAGAACAGCCACACATGAGTTGGTCGTCCCTAAATCAATCCCTATTATATTATTCATGTTCTTACCTCCTTTAAAATTTCATTACCCCCGTCATTATTAAACCCTTCCAAATAATTCTACTCACTGCCTCCTTCCTTTGATAATTCGACATATATCGAATTACAATCTTAAAAAATTTTACCACTCCTCATCCAACTCTTTAAAAAATTTCCTTACTTCCGAAAAGATATCTTCATTCAGTGATATATGCGAAAACTGGCCTTCCTTTTCCATTCTTATCAGTCCCGCCCTTCTTAGTTCCTTCAGGTGATGCGAAATCGTTGAAGGAGTAATTTCAAACTCCTTGCATATATCCCCTACACAGCATTCCACCTGTTCAGGTAAATCATGGCTTTCAATTACCCTTATACGGATGGTCTTGTATATCTTCATCCGGTTCCTGTTGGATAATGCCTTGAACACTTCCACCAGGTCCACCATGATTTCCCACCTCCTTTGCATTAGATACTTCGATACTTTTCTTATCATTAATATACCACAACATATGGTATTTGTCAAGCACTATTTTCTATATGTCGTCGCTATATTAATCAATCAACCAAATATAAACATGGTTCTTAATGCCGTAAAATGTAAAGGAGTATATCTTAAAAACTGTATCCGTGATTATATTGTGGACAAGCAAAATAAATTAAGTTATAATTCAATATGTCAGACATTCTGTCCCGGGAAAAACATTGGTTAGGAGGCGCAAACAAAAATGATTAATTTGGAAAATATACTATTTAATGTGATGAATGCAATTATTTCAAAAAAGTCAACGGAAGAAGTTCTTGAAATGATACTGGATTCGTTATGCGGCCTGGAAGAAATAGTTACGAGTTCTATAGTTATACTTAATGAAGAAACAAATAAAATGGAACCATTCGGGAAGAAAGGGGCTGTTCCTAAGAAAAAAACCAAACATGAATCTTTAAGACTACCCATGATAATTAACAATAAAATTGTAGGTGAAATTAATATTTATCTAAAAGAAAATACAGAACTAAACGATGAAACAAAAAAGAAATTATCCATGATTGCGTTTTACGGAGCAGTCGGCCTGGAGAACAACCGTTTAACTACAATAACTGAAAAATATGCGGATCTCGCAAACATTGACGGCCTTACACAGTTGTATAATCATAAATACTTCCAGAAAACGATATCCCGGGAATTGTCACTGGCAATGCGTTTCAAGTATCCGATTTGTGTAGCAATGATAGACATCGACCGTTTTAAGGAATATAATGATATTTACGGGCATGCTGCAGGAGATGCTGTTCTAAGCAAAATTGGCGTTATATTGAAGAAAAACATGCGTTCCTATGATATTGCTGCCAGGTATGGCGGGGAAGAGATTGCTATTATTCTGCCACATGCAATAACAAGACAGGGATTAAATCTTGCTGAAAGAATAAGAAAAGAAATTATGGATACTCCTTTTGAATTGGAGGATGGGAAAAAGACAGAAATCACGGTAAGTATTGGGCTGGCTTCCTATCCGGCTAACTCTACGAGTAAAAAAGATTTAATGAAAAAAGCGGATCAGGCGCTGTATTTAGCAAAGGAGGAAGGAAGAAACAGAACATGCTGTTCATTAGCCACAAGGGATATGCTTATTAAAGTCGGGTTCTGCCCGCCTGCATTTACCAGCCCGTACTATATGGATGTAATGAAAGGTATAACAGAGGTTATTGAAGATTTCGGGAGCATTAGACTGATTGACAGAGCGCCCGAAAATGAATCGGATTATGCCAGGCTGGTAGAGATTCTTGAAGGTTTTATTGAAGAAAAGGTTGATACAATTGTTTTTTGTTCCATGGCAGAAAAATACCTCCTTCCTGTAATAGAAAAAGCAAACAAAGCCAATATAAATATACTGGCGTTTAACATGCCAAAACCAATTGAAAAAGCTGAAATACTCTCATATATAGGTTATGATAACTATGAAGCCGGAAAGAAGGCAGGTGAATATGTGGCGCGTTTATTAAGGGGCAGGGGGAAAATAATCATAATAGAAGGCTTGCCGAAAGAAATATCCTCAATGGATAGAAAAAACGGCATGGTTGATGCAATAAAAAAATATCCTAACCTGGAAATACTGGCTATACAATCCGGCAACTGGGATGTTTCTCTTGCAAAGAAATTAGCGCGTAACCTCCTGTTAAAACATAAGGATATTGATGCTATCTGCGTTGCCGGTGATGATATGGCGTTAGGGATTTCGGAAGTAGTGAGCAGCTTGAATAAAAGAAAGGATCTATTTATAACCGGTATTGATGGTACCAAAGTTGCATTTGAAGCAATAAAAAAAGGAGCTTTAACAGCAACTGTAAACACAAATCCTATCGGCATGGGAAAGATGTTGATGAGAACTGTATTAAGAGCTATGATAAAGGAAGAAAAGGTTGATAAATTTATCTGGCTTCCGACAATGATAGTTGATTTGCAGAACGTAGATCAATATAATAAATAGCGCCGGGTCAAATACAGGCCCCACATCCAAAGAAACAGAGGAATACATGTTTAAGCTATTGCTTGACGGCATGCTGGCGTTGTTTATCAGTTTTTCCGTGAGGACTGCAAAGATAGAGCCCAATCCACTGGACTATCAGTTTGCATTCG
>JAUXBS010000040.1 GCA_030619245.1 Clostridia bacterium
AAAACCCTGCCGCCGAACGTATCAATTGATTATACGAATGATTTCTCGGAAAATATCAAGCGCAGGCTGAACGTGTTGATATCAAACGGCAAGATGGGTTTTATCCTGCTGTTTATTTCACTGCTGTTCTTCCTGAATATACGGATAGCCCTTATTACGGCCATAGGCATCCCGTTTTCTTTCCTGGCGGCGCTCCTCATGATGGCATTATTCGGTTACACGCTTAATATGATTTCCATGTTTGCTTTAATACTGGTCCTCGGGATGATAGTTGACGATGCGATAGTGGTGGCGGAGAATACCTTCAGGTACCTTGAAAAGGGAATGTCCCCGAAGGAAGCGGCAATAAAGGGGTGCAGTGAAGTGATGGCTCCCGTCACCGCAACGGTGCTTACGACTATAGCGGCGTTCCTCCCGCTGATGTTCATAGCGGGGATAATGGGTAAGGTATTAAAAATATTTCCGTTGGGGGTTATCTTCTGCCTGTCGGCGTCCTTGTTTGAGGCGCTGATTATACTCCCCTCTCACCTTGCCGAGTGGGTGAAACCGCTGAAATCAAAAAAGGAAACCAACGGGATTCAGGATGGTGAAAAAACAAACTGGAAGAAACCTTCATTATTGTCCAGGGCCCTGCGTTACTTCACTGCCCACGACAGGAAGGGCAATGAAGCCCGCTGGTACCGGTGGCTGCTTGAGAGGTACACGAGGGTTCTGAAGTTTGCTCTGGATAAAAGGTTCCTGGTGGGGCTTGGCTGCTTTTTAATTCTGGGAGGAACGATTATATTTACCAAGTATTTAATGCCGGTTAAGATGTTCCCCATTATTGCGGATATAATTTATGTGCGTATAGAGCTGCCGGAGGGGGCGTCTCTTGAAGAGTCAAACGAGGCCATAACAAAAATAGAGGAAGTAATAATGGAAATGCCGGAGGCTGAGCTTAAAAACGTGACAACCACCGTTGGTTTTTCCGGAGAAATCAACCAGGGCCCTTTTGACAAGCACGGTTCAAAGTATGCGCAGTGCAACGTGTACCTGACCCCCGAAACCGGGAGGAAGCGGAAAGCGGATGCCATAATAAGCGAGTTAAGAGAGAAAACAGAAAAACTAAACATTAAGGATTTGAAGAACCTCCAGTTTGAAAAAATGCAGCACGGCCCTCCGGTAGGGAAGCCGGTTGCGGTAAGCATCAAGGGGGATGATTTCAATGTTTTAACGAAGATTGTCAGAGAAATTGAAGCCTACATGGTAATGATTGAAGGTGTGGAAGACATCAAGAATGACTATGAACAGGGCAAGGAGGAAGTGCAGGTCCACATAGATAAAAAAGAGGCGGCAAGGCTGGGGCTGAACGTGAGCCTGATTGCGAGTACCATCAGGTTTGCCTTTGAAGGCGGTGTTGCCACGAGTGTCAGGAGGGGGGAGGAGAAGATAGATGTGATTGTAAAACTATCCGAGGAATACAAGGATAGTATCAAAACGCTTGAAAACCTCACGGTTCCCAATCAGATGAATCGGCTGGTTAAGGTAAGCAGTTTTGCTCATTTTATAAGGGAGCGGGGGATGAACAGGATAGAGCGGGTGGAAGGGAAAAGGACCATCACTCTTACAGCAAGCGTGAATGAAGATAAGATTACTCCGATAAAGGCGAACCGGCAGATTATAAAGGAGTTCAAAGGCCTTTCCGCAAGATATCCCGGGTACATACTGCATGCGGGAGGGGAGTGGGAGGATACGACTGCATCCATGAAGTCGATGGTAAAGGCATTCGGGATAGCGGTACTGCTGATATACCTTATCCTTGCCACGCAGTTTAAATCCTTTATCCAGCCGGCAATCATACTTCTGACAGTCCCCTTTGGTTTTGTAGGCGTGATTGCGGCGCTGTACCTTCACGGCCATCCATTAAGTTTAATGGCAATGTTCGGTATGGTGGGGCTTACGGGTGTCGTGGTTAACGATTCGCTTATACTTGTTGATTTTATAAACAGGCGCAGGGCCGACGGAGTGGAAATCATTGAAGCTGTTATTGACGCGGGGCGGACCCGGCTGAGGCCCATAATGATAACCTCTATAACAACAATCGTTGCCCTGCTTCCCGTGGTTTACGGTATCGGGGGGATAGAACCTTTTGTCGTGCCCGCCGCGCTTGCCATGTCTTACGGGCTCCTTGTAGCAACCTTCCTTACGCTCGTACTGGTACCCTGCGTTTACGTGATTATCGAGAATATCAAGTCCAGGTTATTTTATAATAAAAAACAAACTCCATAAAAATATATTTAGTGTAGAAGTTCAGTTAAATATTAATTGTCTTGATTATTAATATTAAAACATGTAATTATATTGATTAATGAAAAACTTTCTTATCGAAAATGTGTCCTTTGCGGTGGTTGACATTGAAACCACCGGCCTCAGCCCGCGCGCCGGGAACAGGATCTGCGAAATAGCGGTGTTAAGGGTTAAAGGCGGCAGGAAAGTGGGTTCTTTCGAATCCCTGGTAAACCCGGAGAGGCCTATTTTTCCGAGAGCGTCATATGTAAACGGTATTACAGATGACATGGTGAGGAATTCACCGAAATTCGGGGAAGTGGTGAAGGATGTTCTCGGGTTGTTAAACGATGCGGTAATAGTCTGCCACAACGCGCCTTTTGACCTGGGGTTTATAGCTCATCATATGCAGGGCATTAACCTTCCTCCTCTTAACAATCCCGTTGTTGATACGCTGAAGCTGGCGAGGAGGTATTATAATTTCCCAAGCAATTCGCTGGGCAGCATTGCCAGGGAACTATGTATCACGGTTGGGAATGAACACAGGGCGATGGGAGATGTCCTGACTACAAGAAAGGTCCTTGATTGTTTTCTTGAGGACTTCAAAAGAGATAAGGGCGTCAGGAAGTTAAAGGATCTTTTAGAGGCATAGGAAGATTAAAATGAATGAGAAAGGGGGAAGTTATGAAGGACATTACAGAGTTGTTAAAGGAGTCCAATTCAAACATCATTAAGGGTACGATTTCTTCAGGCGGGGTCATACTGGGGGCCAGGATTGAAAATTTCAAGAACGTCCTGGTAGATGATGACAAACTCAGTAACGACCTGGCCGAGAAGGTGGACAAGAAGGACGGGGCAGTCAAAGCAATAGAAATTATTGAAAAGGAAGTAAAAAAACAAGGATAGGCAGGGAACTCATAAAAATTCAAATTAAAAAGTTTCGTTCATTTCTTTCATGTATCGTGATTCTGATACTGTTAGCAGCGGCAGTACCGGAAGTTCATGCAATCAATTCACCTGATCCCGGAGGAAAAGGCCTGGACTTCCCCCCGATTCTTCTCTGGATGCTTCCCGGAGGGCCGTACTTCTACGAAGGTGATACCGGCAGGGGGTTGTGCTATTCACTGCTGGAGGCATCGCTGTTTACAGCGGGAATACTGGTAAACGATAAACTTGGAAGCAGCCCTGACCGGGAATTGAATATCCCGTTCCTGCTTTCCAGCCAGATATATGCAATTGAAAAGTTCAGTTACTACCGGGAGTTTGTCCTGAGAATCAAGCAGGACCCTGATTATAATTTCCGCTATGAAATAGACGCCACGCCTGTTTCAGAACTGTTTGCGGCGCCGTTCAACCCGAAGGTTATTTCATCCCCGTTCGTGCTGGTATTCGCGGCGCTTGGTATAATTGACGGTATAATCTCATATCCCGAAGGCAGCAGGGGCTGCCGGGATATTTCAGGCGTTAGGGCAATGAATACCGCCATGAGCCCCGGGGCGGGGACGCTGTACTACGAAGCAGCCGCTTTCTCAGTTAGTTATGGCGCGGCGCTGTCCGAGGAAATGATGTTCAGGGGTATGTTCATGCCGATGATTGATTACAGGTACGGGAAGGCTGCCGGGCTTGTTTCAACATCACTTGTTTTTGGCTTGCTGCACTTGTTGAACCCCGACATTGACAAACCACTGTACTTCGTAACCCAGGCGACTCTTGCGGGTTTTGCGTTAGGGTACAATGTCCAGAAGAATGATTATGAACTGTCAAAGGCAATCGCCGCTCACTTCTGGTATAATATGGTATCAATGACAACCACGTGGCTTATCAATCCGGATGAGAATCCCCTGGGCCTCGGGGTAACGTTTAAGTTTTGATTCAAGGAATAATATTCTACTGCCACGGAACCTCTTTCATTATATTACAGGTCAAATATCTTTCCGGGATTCAGTATGTTGTTCGGGTCAAACGCTTTCTTTATCGATTTCATTAACTCTACCTGCCTTTCATCAAGGGACATGCTCAGGTAGGGCTTTTTAACCGTGCCTATGCCATGCTCGCCTGAAATCACCCCGCCCACTTCCCGGCTGTAGCTGTACAGGGCCTCTTTTATCTTCTCCGCTTTTTCCTCCAGCCCTTCGTATTCCTTATCATCAAGCCTGTCATCCTTCATCCCAACTTTCATGATATGCGTGTGGATATTTCCGTCAGCGGCATGGCCGAAGGTTGGAAGCCACATCCCGTACTTTTCCGAGATTTCATGTATTTTATCAACGAAAACCGCAACCTCTGACCTTGGAACGCATATATCAATAACCTCCATAAGCCCGGGCTTGAGGGCCTCGTAAATCCGGCTCCTGATGTCCATGATATCCTTCTGCTTCTGTTTGTTGTCCGCCACCAGGACGTCTACCGCTTCGTGCGCCATGCATATTTCCGCTAAACGCTCAGACAGCCGGTCGACCTCGTCAGACATACCATCCACTATCAGCATGAGGTACGCGCCGGCGTTCCTGCCGGGCCATTTCTTATCCAGGTAATTTTCTGAAAGGGTTATAACATCCTGTTCAATGAACTCAACAGCCAGTGGCATTATCCCGCTCTTTATTATTTCAGGCACCACCCTTATTGCCTTGTGCAGGTTGATAAACGGAACGATAAGGGTATAAGCAACATCCGGAGGCGGAACAAGGCCTATAATCACTTTTGTTATCACTCCCAGCGTCCCCTCAGAACCGATCATCAGGTTAAGCAGGCTATAACCCGTGCTGTTTTTAATAAACTTTCCCCCAACGGTTATTATACTTCCATCAGCAAGGACCACTTCAAGTCCCCTGATGAAATTCCTGAAAACACCGTGCTTTACAGCCCTTGCCCCCCCCGCATTGGTTGCGGCGGCCCCTCCTATGAAAGCGCTCTCCTCGCCCGGGTGGGGAGGGAAGAAGAACCCTTCCTTTTCAACCGCCTCATAAAACTCCATTAACGGCACCCCTGCCTCAACGGTTGCCATCATGTTTTCCCTGTCTATTTCAATAATCCTGTTCATGTTTTCAAGGGAAAGGACTATTTCATCATAAACAGGCACGCAGCCGCCGCATAAGCCGGTGCCCGCGCCCCTTGTTGAAACAGGCAGTTTCCTTTCATTTGCCAGTTCCACTATCTTTGAAACCTGCTGCGCTGAAACCGGTTTTACAACAACGGCAGGATACTTCCTTATCTCCGGGGTAGTGGTCTCGTCATGGGAGTAATCCTCCAGCCGCTCTTTTTCGGTAATAACATTATTATCCCCGATTATGGCTTTCAGGTCATTTATAATTTCATTTCCAATCTTCCCGAACATTTCGCGCCTCCTTAATGAAAATCATTATAACAAATAAAATCTTTTAAATATAGAATTTTTTAATTAAAACATCCGGGAACTTTTTACTTGATAATGTCCTGATAGTATTGTATAAGAATATGCAAACGCAGGTATGAAATGATACAGCATTAAATAAACGGCAGGAGGAAATATCATGAAACTAATTTACAATAAGATTTTTCTTGAACACGACATAGTCCATCCGGAAAACAAGCAGAGGTTAAGCCGTTTCACGGAACTAAAAGACACCGAAGTAGAGAACGGGGAAAAATACCTGGAGCTGGTTCACACCCGCTCATTGATTGAATCGGTGAAAGAGGCGAGCAAAACAGGGATGAGCCTGGATGGAGATACCCTGACCTGCAGGAGGACCTATGAAGTGGCGTGTTATGCCGCGGGCGCCGCGGTAAAAGCTGCCGCCGAAGGCGCCTTTGCCCTGGTAAGGCCCCCGGGGCATCATGCTTCAAGTGACAGGTCCGCGGGTTTCTGTGTATTCAATAACATTGCCATAGCCGCCAAATATTTGTTAAACAAGAAAAAAAAGGTTTTCATCCTGGATTTTGACCTGCACCACGGCAACGGTACACAGGACATACTGATGGGGGAGGAAAACCTCATGTACCTGAGCCTGCACCAGTCGCCGCAGTACCCCGGTACGGGCTTGAGGGATGAAGAGAACTGTAAAAACATCACCTTCGGGTTCGGCGCCGCGGATGATGAGTACATAAGGGCGCTTGAGGAAAAACTTGCCCCTGCCCTTGAGGAATTCAAACCCGATATTGTTGGAGTGAGCGCCGGTTTTGACGGCTACTACAAGGACCTCGGCTACATGAACCCCTCCGCGGGATTCAAATTAACAAAACTCAGTTATAAGAGGATAAGGGACATCCTTAAACCCTACAAATCCTTCTACCTGCTGGAGGGGGGGTACAATCCTGAAAGTATCTATGAAGGGGTTAGTGTGTTTGCCTGAAAACAGGTACCGCTCCTATTATTAAAACATCCCATATAGCACATGCCATACCGCATCCGTACAGAAGTGCACTCCTGTAAAAAACAGGGACAGTTATTATTATTACTCGGGATATAAAAAATATATTCAGGGCTTTCTATTCGATGAAATCAATACTAATTGAGAAAAAACGGCTTATGCTATCATGTGATACTGAAGAATGGATTAATAATGCTATTATTATGCCAAAGTTTAGAATTGTACATATGACAACAATAATATCATATAAGTCAACGACATTGCCGCAACCCTTTCATAACGATCCTGCTGATCAAATAATTGTAGCAACTGCGCGAGAAGCAAATGCAACAATATTAACTTCTGATAAGCGAATTATAAATTATAAACATGTAAGAACAATCTGGTAATATAGTTAGTTGATTTTTTCCACAGGCACTTCCCTGTAATATGTAAACGAAAATGGACCCAGTTATCCACAAAATGTAATTGAAAATTGACCCACCCCTATTAGATAGTATCGTCTATAGAAATAAAACAGGGGGTTAAAATTCGATTATAATACTGGGTTAAATTCTCATTACGTTTTACAAGTTGAAGGAACAAGTGCATTAGAGACATAGCAATAATATTAGTTTGAGTTTTATTGACAGGATAGTTTATTTGACTAAATATGATATCTAATAATATCAAGAGCAATTTTACTGCGGTTATGTAATGGATAGAGTATCAGTATAAAAAAACAGGATGAGTAACAAAAGGCTATTAGAAATATTCCAAAAAATGCCATCCACTTTAAGTTAAGGAATATATTTGAACTGAATAAAAGAATAATTAAAGCAAATAATAAAAAATACTTACAAAGAGCAAGTAGGTTTTTAAATGAATTAGATTTATCTAAAACAGATAGAGTCATTACAATAGCTAATCCTATATTAGCAACGGTGAACAAATCGCTTAGTTTTAATGTAATATCCAATAGGTCGATCCTTAATTCAAAACGTAATCTTCAAGTGTTTTTATATCATTTCCTTCAGCTGGAGAGAGGTCGTCACCTATGCGCTTAACAAACCCTTCATAACATAGTACATTATTTTCAGTATAAACTTTCCGAGAACGAAATTCATTTATTACTTCCTTTATATTACTATGAAGTTTTTTTGCATCTTGTTTGATAGTTTCAAAGTTATGAACAATTTTGTCATTAAGATTGGCAGTGTAATTATTAATACGAAGACCTTTCCTTTTTGATTCATTAATCTTATGAGGGACATCCAAGAAAAAGGTTTTTGTGTCATTTTGATCATAAATAATTTTAAAATGTTTACTATTTCGCTTTTTCGATTTATACAATGAGAAATTGTTCGGATACATATGTACTAATCTTAGAAGTTTAAAATCATTAACATATAAAGCAGGTCCAAAAACTAACTCAATTTTAGCATCATTACTAATTATTGAAGATGTAAGATATTCTATAATTTTATTATGGTTATAATAGAAAGAGCATAGCTCTCCAGCAC
>JAUXBS010000236.1 GCA_030619245.1 Clostridia bacterium
TGTCGGTAATAAGTCCTGGTGGGAGAGTCTCAGAAAACAGGGGTAACTATGAAGATACTCATTACAGGCGCGGGAGGCATGCTCGGAATTGACCTGGCGGAAGCGCTGGCGGATAGGCATGAATTGGTTTTAATGGATAATAAACCCCTGCTGTCAGGTGTATTGAAGGATTTCCGGGTTTTGAAGGTTGATGTCACCGATGCGAAAAAGACTTATGACGAAGTGACATCAATAGACCCTGAATTGGTTATTCATTTAGCGGCATATACGGATGTGGACGGCGCTGAAGCTGACAGGGGCCTGGTTTATAGCGTAAATTCCCTGGGAACACGCAATATCGCCCTGGCGTGCCAGAGGTTTGATACCGCAATGCTCTATATAAGCACGGATTATGTTTTTGACGGCAGTAAGGGTAAGCCGTATACGGAGTTTGACAACCCCTGTCCCCGGGGTGTATACGCGGAATCAAAATACCAGGGGGAACTGTGCGTACAGCGGTTGTTGAATAAGTACTATATAGTCCGTACCTCCGGGTTGTATGGAAAGAACGGCAGGAATTTTGTCTCAGCGGTATTAAAGCGGTTAAAGGAAAATGATGAAATTCAGGTGGTTGACGACCAGGTTACTTCCCCGACGTATACGAAGGACCTTGCCGGGGCTTTAAAACAATTAATAGCTGCTCAACTGTATGGTATATGGCACATAACCAACAGCGGCAATTGTTCCTGGTTTGATTTTGCCGGGGAAATATTTAAAAAAATACCGGGGAAGAAAAACCTTAAGGCAATAAGCGCAAAGGCGTTAAACAGAAAAGCCGGGCGGCCGGGTTATTCGGTTTTAGATAATTACCTGTGGCGCCTGCAGGGTTTTACTGCCCTGCGCAACTGGAAGGACGCCTTGAATGAGTTTTTAGGACAGGAGCTGAAATAATGAAAATTGCGGTTATAGGAGCGGGATACGTGGGGCTTGTTTCGGGAACGTGCCTTTCGGAACTGGGGCATACGGTTAACTGTGTTGACCAGGTAAAGGAGAAGATCAATAAATTAAAAAAAGGGATAATCCCCATTTACGAGCCGGGGCTTGAGGATTTAATAAAGAAAAACGTGAAGAAGGGGAGGCTTATATTTTCCACGAACACGAAAGAAGCCGTTAAGGGCGCCAGCGTGGTTTTTATCTGCGTTAATACACCCCCGAAGCCCGGCGGCGAGGCTGATTTGACTTATGTTGAGGCCGTGGCGGGAGAAATCGCTAAAATCATGAGTGGATACCTTGTAATCGTTGACAAGAGCACGGTACCCGTGGGGACGGGAGAATGGATCAGGCGCACAATAAAGAATTATCACAGGAAGAATATTGATTTTGACGTGGTATCAAATCCCGAGTTTCTCAGGGAGGGGTCTGCAATAAATGATTTCCTGAAACCTGACAGGGTGGTTATCGGGGTAGAAAGCAAGAGGGCGGAAGCTGTAATGCTGGAAGTGTACAGGAAACTAAAAGCCAGGGTTATTGTTACCGATGTGAAGAGCGCGGAGATTATTAAACATGCCTGTAATTCGTTCCTGGCAACGAAAATATCGTATATCAATGCCATTGCCAATATCTGTGAACTGACCGGCGCGGATGTTTCTGAAGTAGCCAGGGGGATGGGGCTTGATGAACGTATAGGAAAAAAATTCCTGAAGGCGGGGCTTGGTTTCGGAGGTTCATGTTTCCCAAAGGACCTTTCAGCTTTTATAACGATTTCAGATAATCTGGGTTATGATTTTTCCCTTTTAAAGGAAGTACAGAAGATAAACCGGCTCCAGCGGGAACTTTTCATTAAGAAAATAAAGGAAATAGTATGGAATATCAAGGGAAAAAGCATAGGCGTTCTCGGGCTTGCGTTCAAGCCGGACACGGATGACATGAGAAATGCCCCGTCAATCGATATCATTGGCCAACTGCAGAAGGAAGGCGCCCTGGTAAAGGCGTATGACCCGGTGGCTATGGAAAAGGCAAAGGAAATATTCAAGGGTATAAAATACTGCAAAAATCCGTATGAAACGGCAAGGGGCTGTGATGCGCTTATTATTCTAACGGAATGGGAGGAATTCAAATCCCTTGATTTAAAGAGAATTAAAAAGCTGCTCAAAATACCGGTAATAATAGACGGCAGGAACATGTACGAACCGGAAAAAGTCAGGAAAATGGGTTTCACTTATAAATCAATCGGCAGAAAATAAGAGGGAGAAGACATGCGGATACTAATAACCGGAGGAGCGGGTTTTCTGGGTTCGCACCTGTGTGATTTACTGATTAAAAAGGGCCATTCCGTGATTGCAATGGATAATCTTGTTACCGGGAATACGGATAACATTTCCCATTTGAGCGGGAATAAAAAGTTTGAGTTTATAAAGCATGACGTTACTGAATATATCTATATTCAGGGAAAATTAGACGCTATTTTGCATTTTGCGTCTCCCGCCAGTCCTTTTGATTACCTGGAAATGCCCATTCAAA
>JAUXBS010000111.1 GCA_030619245.1 Clostridia bacterium
AAGTACAAGGATATCGGGTCTGCTTCCAGGAAGATGACCGGAGATGAAAAGAAACTCATGCAGGGGGTTATTGATGACGCTTATGACCAGTTCCTTGGCGCTGTGGTTGAAGGCAGGGGGTTTGATGTTAAAAAAGCAAAAGAGTTATGCCAGGGGCAGATATTTACCGGGCACCAGGCAATGGGGCTTGGGCTTGTTGATGAGGCCGGAGATTTCAAAGACGCCATAAGAATTGCGGGAGAACTGGCCGGTATAGAGGGAGAGCCGAGGATAATAGACCTGGACAAGCCAATGAAGAAGTTTTTTGATATGCTCATGGAATCCGTGCCAACCGAGATGTTCAGGAAGTTCGCGCAGGAAAAATCAAAAGTGAGACTGGAGTACCTTCTGCAGTAATGAATGGAAATGTTTATAAAATTATTTATAACCTGCTCCTAAAACCAGCTTCAGGCCTTGAAGAAGTGAACAGCAGGAAGCCGTGGCTGTTGTTATTATTTCTTTTAATGGCTGTTAATGCCAGCAGGGTTGTGGGAGGGGCTGTTGCGCTTTCCATGTGCGGTGGGCCAGGCAGGGTTATGCTTATTTATGGATTAGGGCTTGGATTTCCTGTCATGATTATTGCCTGTTTTACAATTACGGGGATATTTCACCTGTCAGCGGAATTCTGGAAGGCCGAAGGCAGCTCCAGGGAGCTGTTCCTGTTGTTGGGGTTTTGCATGACACCGGTGTTGTTCATTACACCGCTTTCGTTAATTGCCAGGGGATTCGGAAGTGCGGCAATATTTTTCTTTATCCTGTTTACTGCAGGAATTAATATATGGGCGGCAATCATGTCAGTCCTGGCAATAAGGAAGACTTACTGCTGTACGGTGGAGCTTGCGCTGCGCATTTTCTTTGCCCCGTTGTTCCTCGTGTTCATTGTATTTGTCATGCTGCCGGTTGTAATATTGCTCGGGGCGGTTGCATTTATATAGGAGTCATTAAATGAAGAAGAAAGACAGGGTTGTATTTCCGGAGGGTTTCCTGGCGGCAGGTACTGATGCGGGCATTAGTTTAAAAAGAAAGCCTGACATGGCAATATTCTATTCAGCCAGGCCATGCGCTGCCGCGGGGTTCTTTACAGCAAACAGGGTTAAGGCAGCTCCCGTGCTGATAAGTAAAAAGAATATCGGTGATAAGAGGGCGCAGGTCATAATAGTGAATTCAGGGTGCGCGAATGCATGTACCGGTAAGAAGGGGTTTGAAGATGCCCTGTGGATGACTGAATACACGGCAAGGAAGCTCAAGATAAAACCTGCAGACGTGCTTGTTGCCTCAACAGGGCTGATAGGCAGTTTCCTGCCTGTGTCAAAGATAAAAGCGGGGATAAGGGATTTATGCGGTTACGTGAAGAAAAATCAATCCTATCCATTAGAGGCGGCGGAAGCAATTCTGACGACTGATACGAAAAAGAAGGTTGCCTGGGAAGAGTTCCGGATAAAGGGAAGTAAGGTGGTGCTCTGGGGAACGATTAAAGGGGCAGGCATGATACAACCGAAACTTGCAACCATGTTGGGATTCATAATGTCTGATATTAACATAAGCAGGAAACTGCTTGAAGTATCCCTTAAGAGGGCAATAGACAAATCATTTAACCTCCTTACAGTTGACGGGCAGACCAGCACCAACGATACGGTGTTTGCTATGGCAGGCGGCGCGGCGGGTAATAGTATTATTGACAGTGAAAATGATGATTTTGTGGTATGGCAGAAACACATAGATTCCCTGACACTGAAGCTTGCAAGGATGATTGCGGAAGACGGCGAGGGGGCGACAAAGTTAATAGAAGTCCGGGTTGTTAATGCAAAAACCGCGGGTGATGCAAGGGATATTGCAAAATCAATCGCGAATTCGGTGTTGTTCAAGACCGCAATCCATGGAAAGAGCGCGAACTGGGGCAGGGTGATGTGCGCAGCGGGTAATGCCGGGGTGAGCATAAATCCCGGCAGGATTGATATAAGTTATGACGATTTAATGCTGGTAAAGAATGGGAGCGCAATAAATTATTCAGAAAACAGGATAAAGCGAATACTCAGGAAAAAGGAAGTGCTTGTAACTGTTGACCTTAAATCAGGGAGTAGCGGGACGTCGGTATACACGTGTGATTTAACCCGGGAATACATAAAGATAAACGCTGATTATAATTGACCGGGAAATTTTCAGGAAAAGGACGGTTTCAATGTATATTTTAGGAATTGATTTTGAAACAACGGGACTTGATGAAAACCAGGATGTTGTTACTGAAATAGGAGCGGTACTCTGGGACTGGGAAAACAAAATGCCTGTCCGGATAATGGATGAACTTCTGGCAATTCCGGATAATATTAAATTGAACCCGGTATTGGTGGAGATGAACGGCATATCCGGGGAATTACTGGCTGAATTCGGTAAAGACCCGGTGGAAGAGTTTGGGAAATTAAATGAGATGGGGGAGAAGGCTGATTATTTAATGGCGCACAATGCAGGTTTTGATAAAAAGTTCTATGAGGCGTCAATAAAAAAAACCGGGGGACAGCCGGCTCTCTCTGAAAAAATCTGGCTGGACAGTTCTGCCGATGTTAAGTATCCGGTGAGTATAAAGACCAGAAAACTGGGATTTCTTGCCGCGGAGCATGGTTTCCTGAATCCGTTTGCCCACAGGGCGGTGTTTGACGTGCTGACTATGTTTCGTGTGGCAGGAGATTATGACATAAAGGAAATCATTAAATGCGCTTCGGAGCAGAAGTATGAACTCAAGGCAAAAGTAACCTTTGATGAAAAGCAGAAAGCCAGGGACCTGGGGTTTAGATGGAACGTGGAAGACAGGAGCTGGATCAAGATTGTAGGTGAGTCAGAGTTCAGGGATGAGGCAGGTAAGTGTGATTTTGGAGTCCTCTACAGGAAGAAGGATAAAGAAAAGGACTGGAAGAGTTTAGAATAATATATACATGCCCAATAAAATAATAAAGATTAATCCCAATAACCCCGGCAGGAATAAGTTAAATTACGCTGCAAGCATTTTAAGCGGGGGAGGGATTGTGGTTTTTCCAACAGATACGGTTTACGGCCTGGGCGCGAAGGCATCAAGGAAGGACAGCATAAGAAGAATATACAGGATAAAGAAGAGGAGCCGCAGCAAGCCCATGATATACCTTATCGGGTATAAGAAGGATGTAAACAGTTACGTAAGCGATATTTCCAAAGGGGCAAAAGAACTAATGAGAAGATTCTGGCCGGGTTCCCTTACTTTAATATTTAATACAAAGGAGGGAAGCCAGTCCGGGACAATAGGTTTGAGGATGCCTGCTAACAGGATTGCGCTGGCGCTGATCAGGAAGGTTGGCGCGATAGCCGCAACCAGCGTGAACATATCAGGCAGCAGGCCGATAGTCGAGGCTGATGATATGGAGGAATCCCTGAGAAAAGGTGTTGACCTGATAATAGATGGAGGAAAAACATCCGCGGGAAGGGAATCAACGGTGGTCGACGTAACAGCGCCTCCGTTTAAGGTGCTTCGCCTGGGAGCGATTAAAAAGAAAGAGTTATTACTATAATGGTGAAGAAAATACTTTTTATATGCACGGGTAATACCTGCAGGAGCGTGATGGCTGAATTTATCCTGAAGAAAATGTTGAAGGAAAGAAATATAAGCGATATTGAGGTCAGTTCGGCAGGTATTGCGGCTTCTCCGGCTTACATGATATCCGGTGACCTGAAGAATGTATTGGATGAAGAAAAGATGGATGTGAGTTCCCACGTATCAACACAGGCAACCCCGGGGATAATCAATGATGCGGATTTAATACTGGTGATGGAACAGCGCCACAGGGATGTGCTGGAACGTATCCTGCCGGGAGCGGGGAAGAAAACGCGCCTGTTGAAGGAATATGCGGGGGAGGATGATGATTTTGATATTGCTGACCCGATAGGACAGCCTGAGCGGGTGTACCGCGCGACAATGAATGAAATCAGGGGGTATATAACAAAATTGCTTCCAGGGTTGATGAAGAAAAGGAGTGAGTGAAGATGAATAACTTAAAAAAAACAGACCCCAGGGTATATTCGGCGATTAAGAAGGAGCTTAAGAGACAGTCTGATAATCTTGAGTTGATAGCTTCCGAAAACTTCGTGTCGGAAGCTGTCCTTGAGGCGCAGGGTTCAATAATGACCAATAAGTATGCGGAGGGCTATCCGGGGCACAGGTATTACGGCGGTTGTGATAACTATGATACTGTTGAGAACCTTGCTATTGAAAGGGCAAAAAAATTATTCGGCTGTGACCACGTAAACGTGCAGTCCCATTCAGGTACCCAGGCAAACATGGCAATATACTTTTCGGTTCTTAATATCGGAGATGTTATTATGGGTATGCACCTGAGCCATGGAGGGCACCTTTCACACGGACATCCCCAGAACTTCTCGGGTAAGTATTACAAGACAGTGCCTATAAGTGTAACCAGGAGGACCGGTGTCATTGATTATAATGATATGAAGAAGCTGGCAATAAAACATAAACCAAGATTAATAGTTGCGGGCGCCTCGGCTTATTCAAGAATTATTGACTTTGAGAAGTTCAGGAAAATATGTGACAGGGTTGGGGCATACCTGATGGCTGATATTGCCCACATAGCGGGATTGATAGTTGCAGGGCTGCACCCGTCGCCGGTCCCTTACGCTGACTTTGTTACCACGACAACCCACAAGACGTTAAGGGGGCCCAGGGGCGGCATGATACTGTGTAAGAAGAGGTATGCAAGGATTATTGACAGGAACGTTTTCCCGGGCATGCAGGGAGGGCCTATGATGCACGTTATTGCTGCCAAGGCAGTGGCGTTCAAGGAAGCCATGAAACCGGAGTTCAGGGCATACCAGGTTCAGGTTGTAAATAATGCCAGGGCAATATCATCGGAGTTAACGAAGAGGGGATTTAAAATAGTATCTGGAGGGACAGATACGCACCTCCTGCTTGTTGACCTCCGCAAAAAGAGGATAACTGGCGACGTTGCGGAGGAAGCGCTTGACAGGGCGGGCATTACCGTAAACAAGAACAGCATACCGCATGACACGGAGAATCCATTTGTTACC
>JAUXBS010000240.1 GCA_030619245.1 Clostridia bacterium
CAACTGTGATGCCACTTTCTGTTCATTTTCCTTGATAGCATTGGGTTTGAAATCAAGTATGAATATTTTATTTTGTCTTATTTGAAATATGTTAAATTAATAAATTGTTTTATTAAGTATAATTATATATAATAATCTTTTAAATTTTCAAGTATCAATCGGTTTATTAATAATTAAAGGGTTTCTTATGAAAAAACTATTCGTTTTTCTCCTGATGAATATAATGATATTTGCCGGGTGCAGTTTGATTAAGAAGAACAATACAAGCGTTGTGACTTCCTATTACCGGACCAAAGAAATACTTGCCGTGGTAAACAGGAAGGAAGATATGAGGCATGGCGCATCCACGAAGTACTATAAGAATGGCAGCGTAATGGAAGAGGCTTTCTATAAGGAAAATAAAAAAGACGGTTTCAATAGAATGTATTTTGAGAACGGAAATATTAAATTTGAGAAGGTGTATAAAGAAGGAGTGCTGTTGAGTTTAAAGGAATATGACGAAGAGGGAAACTTGTTAAGGGCAGAAGAGTACAAAAATGGCGAGCTCATTGAAAACGATTAAAAAGGGGCGAAACCGAAGGCTCGGGTGAGGGGGACAAAAACATAATTCAATATGAAAATCAAAATAACATTAATTGTCTTGCTTATATCATCTTTCTGCTGTGTTAATTCATACGCCCTGCAAAAGAATGTTACCATTTACGGCAGGGTAAGCGATGAATTAACAGGAAGGCCCCTTGAAGGGGTAAAAGTAAGATACATGAAAGATAAGCCGTACGTTAAACCGGCGCCGATAATGGTACCTTTAGCTCCGGCTGCAACCGGGCAGGCAGCCTTGCCCGAATTACCGCCCGTTATAGAGATAAAGGAACCGAATACGAGTTACACGGATTTAAACGGCAGGTATAAGATATATATGTCATCAGGCGTATATAACCTGACTTTTACCAAAGAGGACTATGGAAAGATAAGGGAAAAAGTAAAAATAGGAAGCGGCCGGAAGAAGTTAAATATAATCATGTTAAACATAGCGACTTACCTGGCAGATGAAGTGGTGGTAATCGCAAGAGAACCGATTTATAAGAAACCCTCGGTAAGCAAGGAGGTCATGACCCGGGAAGAGATAAAGAAGGTTTCAGGGCCCAAGGAGGATGTGTTTGATGCTGTAAAAATACTGCCCGGAGTGGCGATTGGCAATGATTACTCCGCGGAATTCGCAATAAGGGGTGGTGACCCAGATGAGACAGGGGTGTTCCTTGATAACTCCTGGGTTTCAAGCCCCTTCCACATGGAGATGACCGGAGAGGGGCTGTCGGGCGGGCTGGTAACCATTTTCAACAATGACATGATAGACAGTGTGACGTTGTATACAGGGGGATTCCCCGCAAGGTTCGGGAACGCCATGAGCGGGATTATGGACATACAGACGAGGAAAGCGGGAGAAGGCAAAATGGAAGGGAAGTTAGGTATCAGTTTAATTGATTCAAAGTTCTACTTTAACTGCCCTGTAAATGACAACTTCGGGATAACGGTCGCCGGCAGGAGGAATTACCTGGACCTCCTGCTTGGTTTGATGGCGTCCGGTGACAGCGTTGATTCAAACATGGTTGATATTAAAGATGTTGATTTTGTATTCCCGTCGTTCTGGGACCTTCACTTGAAGATGGATTATAATGACGGGAAGAATGATAAACTGTCTTTCTATTACCTCCCGATGGCTAATTTTACTTCACTGGATTTTGAGGGGACTGTGCATTACCCTGATGATGATCCCAGGTTCTCGGGAAAAAGCAGTACTTATACCATTAAATTCAAGTGGGACACGGGAGGAGTGCTTTCGTACCTGTTATGGGAGCATGAGTTTTCAGATAAATTATTTTCGCTTGTAACAGCCGCGTATAATGAGAAATCCTATGATTATATCACAAAGATGACATCTGAAGAACCGGAGATGAAGCTTAATTTATCAGAGCAGATACTGGTAAGATACCTTGATATGAAAGCAGAGCTGATGTATTCACCGTCAGAAGCGCATGAAATAAGAACCGGGGTGGATTTTAAGCCGGCGCAGGTTGGTTTTAACCTGATTCTTCCAGGTAGTCCATCTATTGATTATGATAAAGCAGCTGACCACTATACTGTAACTATAGATACTTTAACTACCCATTATTTTCTAAGGTCATATTATTTCTCCGGTTACCTCCAGGACAGGTGGGAGGTTTTTAACAGGTTCTATGCGGACATAGGGGTGAGGTACGATTACCTGAAATGGAACAATGATTCCATGCTAAGCCCGCGGCTGGGGATTTCCTACGGCATAAGCAATAAAATAATCGCCAGGGCAGCCTGGGGCTATTTTTACCAGCACCCCACCATAGTTGACTTCATCCCTGACTTAGGAGGCAATACAGAGCTGGTTGCCCTTAAGGCAGAGCATAAGATTGTTTCATTAGAAGCGGAACTGCCG
>JAUXBS010000154.1 GCA_030619245.1 Clostridia bacterium
GGGCGCTGGAACTGGACCCCGGGTACATACAGGCGTACAAATACCGCTCCATCGCGTACAGAAAACTTGGCAGGCGGGAACTCGCGGAAGAAGACGAGAAAAAGGCAAAAACGCTGTTGTCAGGTTGAACAAGAAAGTTGCGGGGACTTTTTTAGCTACACGATAAGTTTCAGGAAGAACGATTGATTAAAGCTTGGCAAGCTCAATTCCCACCGGGCAATGGTCGGAGCCCGGGACCTGGTCCAGTATGAAGGCTTTTTTAAGGTTTGGCAGGAGGCTTCCGCTTATAAAGAAGTAATCAAGACGCCAGCCGATATTCCTTTCTCTTGCCCTTGTCTTGTAATCCCACCAGGTATAGTTTTCAGGTTTCTTGTTGAAATGCCGGAACGTATCAATATAACCGTGTGAGATAACCTTGTCTAGCCAGGCGCGTTCAACTGGGAGGAATCCCGAAACCTTCCCGTTTTTCCCGGGATGAGAAAGGTCTATTTCGGAATGGGCGGTATTGAAATCACCGCAGACAACAATATTCCTGCCCTTTTTCCTTAGTTTGTCTATATAATTGAGAAACTCTTCGTAGAATTTCAGTTTGAAATCAAGCCGTTCTTTGTTTTTCCTGCCGTTCGGGAAGTATATGTTAAAAAGTATAAAAGTTCCGTAATCAGCGGAGATAATCCGTCCTTCCCGGTCAAGAGGGAGAATATCAGGGCTTGTTTTAACCTCCAGGGGTTTAAGTTTGCTGAAAGTTGCGGTGCCGCTGTACCCTTTTTTAACCGCAGAGCTCCAGAAGGTGAGATAATTTTCCGGATTTAAGAGTTCTTTTGTAAGCTGGGCGGGTTCTGCCTTCGTTTCCTGGACGCACAGTATATCAGGGGAATCCCCGGAAATCCAGGGGAAGAAGTTCTTCCTGCTGATAGCGCGTATGCCGTTTACATTCCAGGACAGTATCCTGGTATTCTTGCTCATGGCTCAATTATATGAAATAATTTAATAAATGTAAATAAGTAATTTATATAGTGTTAATGTACAAAGCGCAATAAATTTTATGAAAAACAATTGTTGTTTGAGAAAACAGGGGTAGAGGTTTTAGTAATTGATTTTTTTGGTTAAATATGATATAAAATTGAAACTTTTTTAAAAGGAGCTTAGAATGGCGAAGAATTTTGTTATTGATACGAATGTTCTTATTCATGATGTTGATTCCATTTATAGTTTTGCTGATAACAATGTGATTATCCCGGTTGCTGTTATTGAGGAACTGGATTCACTTAAAAAATCATCGGATGAACGCGGCAGGAATGCCAGGGTGGTAACCCGCCGGCTGGACGCCCTCAGGACAAGGGGCAGGCTCAATGAAGGCGTGAAGCTTGATGACGGCGGTATGCTCAGGATAGATTTGGACAAGGACCCTGTTAAGCACTTCCAGTTCAGGCTGGATCATGCAGACAACAGGATATTGAGTACTGCAGTGTCCCTGCAGAACAGGAATGAAACGGTCATTCTTGTTACCAAGGATATCAACCTGAGGATAAAGGCAGAGGTGATAGGACTCACTTCCAGGGACTATGAAAAGTCAAAGGTTAACGTTGAGGAATTATATTCCGGCCATCGTGCAATAGATGTAAAAGATAGTGTAATCAGCAAGTTTTCTTCAGCCGGCAGTGTGAGTTCCAAGAGTTGGCCGGATCTTTCACCCAATGAGCTGGTTGTACTAAAGAGCGGGACAAAGGAGGTTACCGGCAAATGTCACGGTGTAAAGAAAATAATCGAGAAACTAAAATACAAGGATTCCTCTCCCTGGGGAATCGAGCCATTGAACAGTGAGCAGGAATTTGCCCTGGAACTGCTATTTTCAGACGAGATAAACCTGGTAACTCTTGTTGGCATAGCAGGGTCGGGAAAGACCCTGCTGTCAATTGCCTGTGGGCTGCAGAAGACGGTTGAGGAGGAGTTTTACAGGCGACTGGTGGTCTGCAGGCCGATTATACCGATGGGGCAGGATATTGGTTACCTGCCGGGAACCAAAGAAGAGAAGCTGCACAGCTGGACAGGCGCGATATTTGATAATCTGGAATTCCTTTTTGAAAACAAGGATAAGAAGGGAAATACTTCAAAGAAGATAGATTATTTGTTTGATTCAGGCAAAATATACATAGAGGCGCTTGCGTATTTCAGGGGGAGGACCCTGCCCGGGCAGTATTTGATTATTGATGATGCCCAAAACCTCACACCGCATGAAGCAAAAACGGTTATAAGCCGTGCCGGCAAGGGCACCAAGGTGGTGTTCACAGGCGATCCTTACCAGATAGACAATCCATACCTCGATGCAGAAAGCAACGGACTGACCTATATCGTGGAAAGGTTCCGCGGCCAGGATATTTACGGCCATATTACCTTTACCAAGAGTGAACGCAGCAAGTTGGCTGCGCTGGCTGCAGAGTTGCTTTAAACCTTTATTTCCATAATTTTATAATTTTTATTATTTTTACTTGACAAATCGGATTGTATGTGATATAATTAATATTAATATAGTCACCAAACAAGAAAGACGTTAACAGGATTAATATATGGCGTTAAAAGAGAAAAAGATTATTATTATTGATGACGAGAAGGGCATAAGGAGTGTTTTAAGCAAGGTGTTGAGGGCCGAGGGATACAATGTGTTGAATTATCCAAGTTGTGAGCACCTGTTGAGCAAGATATCAGTGAATCCACCGGATTTAATAATACTTGATCTTATGCTTCCCTGGGAGAGCGGGGAAAGTTTTCTCAAGAAAATCAAGAGTATTAAGAAGTACTCCAGTATTCCCATTGTTGTGATTTCCGGCAAGATAGTGAAGGACCTGGAAATTAAAAAGGTAATGGAGAAAGGCGCGGATGCTTTTCTTACAAAGCCGATGGACATAGATGAACTAATAGATAAGGTCAATGGATTGCTTGATGTTGAAGCGGTGACGTGAATAAAAAATTTACCGGAGGAGATAGATGTCCAGGGAGAGAAGAAAATATCCAAGAGTTGAAATAAAAAAAACCCAGGTTAAGATGCAGGAAGTCTCAAAAAACACCGGTGGTTTGCGGGAAGGGATGATTAAAGGCATAAGCGCAGGGGGGGTTGGCATTAATATGGCGGAGCCGTTTGATGCAGGGGATGTGGTAGTCATGAATTTCTCCCTTGATGAAGAGTATGATTTTAAGGCAGTTAAAGGCAGGATTATACGGGTTGAAAAGAGTCATTTTGATGCCATTGTGGGAATACAGTTTATGGAGATAGCTGAAGATGATTTGTTAAAAATAAAGGAGTATGTGAAAAGCAAGTTTCAAAATACGGATAAAGACAGTGTAATTGCTTATAAGAACATGGTAATTTTCAGATAGAATTGAATGGTTTCCTGGCAGGTAAACATTGGTTATTTTCCGGGAGCCGTTTTTTTTATGTCTTTTTTTTATTTACAAAATATTATAAATCAGTATAATTAAAATTTGCCTATGGAAAATAACTTTGTTTCATGCCATATATTTTTCAAGGGAATAGTGCAGGGAGTCGGTTTCAGGTATACCGCATGCCGTATAGCCCGTTCTCTTTCGCTGAAAGGTTTTGTAAGGAACCTTGTTGACAGTAACGTGGAGGTGCAGCTTGAAGGCAACAGGGAAAGCATCCGGGAGTTTATCGGGGGAATTAAGGACAGTATGCAGGGATATATATCTGATATAGATACTGACTGGGGGGAGGCAGGAAAAGCGTTTTCAGATTTCCACGTTGAATTTTGATTTTGGCAAATAAATATTTGACTTTTATTAAAAGATATTATATACTTCTGAACTTGGCGCTTGAAAGAAGGGAATCCTATGGTCAAAAAAGATAAAGATTTTATTAAGAAACCTATAAAATTTATTCAGGAAGTTATCGCTGAACTAAAGAAAGTTACCTGGTCCGGCAAGAAAGAAGTAATTGGTTCAACCGTTGTTGTCATGACTCTTATTGCAATTATTGCAGCATTTACCGGAGTCATTGATTATTTACTTTCGCAAATCCTTGGTAAATTAATTAAATAATTTTATATTTTCAGAAAAGGTGAGTTAACCAAATGACAATTGAAGAAAAAAAATGGTATATTATTCATACTTTTACAGGCCATGAAGATAAGGTAAAGACTTCGTTATTGAAGTCCATCGCTGTAAATGAAAGGCTGAC
>JAUXBS010000134.1 GCA_030619245.1 Clostridia bacterium
CCCTGCCGTCAGCTTCTGCCACAAAATAGTCCCTCAGGTACTCGTAAAACTCATTCAGAGACCTCTTGAGCATGAGCCCTCTGTCAGCGTAGTTGTTTATCATTGACCTCATTGCATTGACATCCGTTACTTTTGCTTTTCTAATGGCAATCATCACTCATCCCCATTCTCAACGCCTTCTCATTAATACTTATAAGAGTTTTTTATTCCCCGTAAGCATCGCTTTAAGAGATTCTATTGCGTTCTCTATAGAAACTATTCCCGCATGCTTTATATAAGCCCCGGGCGCTATCATGTTGTCTGGCCTTGCACCTGTCTTCATCAATAATTATCTTATACTTTACTTTCATAAAGCGCTCTGCTCTATAATTTCCCTGGCATGTTTCCGGGCAACAGGGGTCTTTTTACCACCTCCAAGCATGCGCGCTATCTCCTCAACTCTTTGCTCATCCTCCAGTTTCCCGATACTCGTCCTGGTTCTGTTCCCATCCACGGATTTATCAACCTGGAAGTGAGTATCAGCAAATCCCGCTATCTGGGGCAGGTGTGTAACACATATTACCTGATGGCCCGGGCACAGCCCCTTAAGTTTCCGGCCCAACACTCCCGCAACCCCGCCGCCTATACCCGCATCAATCTCATCAAATATCAAGACAGGCACCCTGTCCGCTTTTGCGAGTACGGTTTTTATAGCAAGCATTATCCTTGAAGTTTCTCCTCCTGACGCTATCTTTGCCAGCGGCTTCATGTCCTCGCCGACATTCGGTGAAATCAAGAACTCCAGATTATCAATACCGGTTGACTTAACATCCGAAGATGTTATTTTTACTGAAAAACGCGTATTACTCATGGCGAGGCCTTCAAGTTCCTTTTCAATTCCACTGCTTAATTTTTTACCTGCGGTTTTTCTTTTTTTTGAAAGCGCTTTTGCCTCATCAATAAGTTTTAACTTCTCCGCCTCAGCATCTTTTACAAGTTTTTTAAGGGTTTCAGGACTGTTATCCAGTTTATCCAGTTCGGCTTTAGCCTCTTCCCCGAATACAATTATTTCATTTATTGTCCTGCCGTATTTCCTCTTCAACTTCTTTATCAATTCCAGCCGTTCAATTACTTCCTCTAATTTTTTAGGATTGTATTCAACCTTTTCCTTATAAGCCGCCACGGCCGATATAATATCCTCAAGTTCATATTTAATCCCGTTTAACTTCTTTGAATACTCCTCAAATGAAGCATCTATACCGGCCAACTTATCCAGGCCCTTCCCTATTTTATCAAAATTCAATTTAGCAGAGTGCTCATTACCATACAACATCCCGTAAACGTCCCTGATAATAAGGCTTATTTTCTCGGAATTATTTAATATATTATAATCACTTTCAAGCTCTTCTTCCTCCCCCGGCTTCAGCTTTGCGTCATTTATTTCCCTTAACTGGTATTCATAAAGCTCAACCTTTGCGGCTTTGTCATTCTCTAAAGCCCGCAGCGATTCAATTTCAGCTGTTTTCTTTTTGTACTCTCCGTACATTAAGCTTACCTTATCCCTGCTCCCTAAAAGGTTACCAAAACGGTCAATTAAATTCATCTGTTCTGAAAGATTGAACAGCAATTGATGAGTATGCTGGCCGTGTATGTCAACCAGGTAATTCCCCACTTTGTGCAGTATCGCCAGCGTTACGACCTGCCCGTTAATATAACACCTGCTCCTCCCCTCCCGGCTCAGCAATCTTTTAAACAACACCTCTTTATCGTCTTTCCCCACAATGCCATTTTCCATAAGATAACTTATTAACGAATCATTGCCGTCAATTGAAAACAACCCTGAAACCTCACAGTTTGAGCTGTCCTTCCTCACCACATCCGCCGTTACCCTTTCTCCCAGCAAAAGACTCAGCGCCCCGATAATAATTGACTTGCCCGCGCCGGTTTCTCCCGTAAGTATGTTTAATCCCTGATCAAATGATATCTGTATATCCTCAATCAACGCATAATTCTTAATAGTCAATTCCTGTAACATTTACTATCGTTCACCCCACTTTAGCTTTGCTCTCAGTATTTTATAGTAGTTATTTTTTCTATCCGTAATTAGTTTCAGAGTATACCCGGACTTCCTTATCTTCACTTTATCTCCGAGAGCAAGAGGCACTCTCTCCTGTCCATCCATTGACATAGAAACCTCATCATTATCGGAATTTATTCTGATTAATATTTCATCCTCCGATGAAACTACCAGCGGCCTGAAAGTTAAAGTATGCGGGCAGATAGGGGTTATTACAATAACAGGCAAATCAGGGCTTACGATGGGCCCCCCTGCTGCCAGCGAATATGCAGTTGAACCGGTAGGTGAAGATACTATCAATCCATCAGCAACATAATCCGCAACATATTTCTTATTTATCTCGAGTGTTAATTTTATTACACGCGCTGTCCTGCCGTTTTTTACCACCACATCATTCAAAGCAAGGTGCTTCTTTTTACCTGCTTTGCCTCCTGTTATTCCTGCCTCAAGCATCAGCCTCTCTTCAATATTCGCCCTGCCAGCCAGCACCCTGTCAAGTTGTCCAATCCATCCTGAAATATCCGCTTCCGTTAAAAATCCCATCTGCCCAATATTAATTCCCAGTACAGGAATGTTTTTTGAACATACATCCCTTGCCGTTTTTAATATTGTACCATCCCCCCCCAGTGAAATCACAAGGCCTGTTTTACTGTTGACATCATTGGTTAATACATTAATATTCTTAGCCCTGAGGCTTCTCATTATTTTATTGATGTTCTTCTTTATATTGGGTTTCCCCGTAGTTGCCATCAAAGATATGGTTTTCATTTTTTATTTACCTCTCCGGTCATCAATTTTCCGGCCGTTGTTTTTATATTCGTTTCCTGACATCCCCTGTTATGTTAAACATCCCATACAGTATCCCTTAACAACTGCCCGGAAAAGGAATAAGCATTTGAATTAGAACCCCAGCCTATTACCAGCGCTGATGTTATGATTATTATTTTATTTTTCATTTTCGTATATACTCAACATGGTCTTGCCGTATTTCTCCTGCCGGGATAAAACAAACGGAGCACTATCAAGCTTCCCGGGCAACTCTTCCTTGATGTGATGCTGGCATATTATCCAGCCTTCACTCTCCAGCAGCCCATACTTGCTCACTATCTCCAGCGATATTTTTGTGAGATTTAACTTGAAAGGCGGGCCTATAAAAATCAGATTGTACTTCTCCCCCGGATTATAACTTATACCCCTGTTCATCCAGGAAATTATATCACCCCGGATTACTTCTGCCCTGTCTTTAAATTCGCACATGTTCAGGTTAGCATTGATTATCCTTACACAATCGGGGTCCTTATCAACAAATACCGTTTTTTTAGCCCCGCGTGAAATGGCTTCAATACCCACGCTGCCCATCCCGGCGAAAAGGTCAAGGAAGTTTGAATTCTCTACTTTTCTTCCAATTATATCAAAGAGAGATTGCTTTACCCTTCTCATCAGGGGCCTCGTTGTATGCCCTGGGATTGATTTTAATTTTTTCCCTTTCCTATACCCTCCTACAATCCTTACACTCCTGTCAGGTTTTTTATTCACTATTCGCCAACCAATTGTATTATCACCCTTCTGTTCCTTGGCCGGGTATCGAAATCAACTACAATTATACTCTGCCAGGTGCCCAGTAATAACTTTTTATTTTTAAAAGGGATTGTTTCAGACGGCCCCAGCAATGACGCTCTAACATGTGAATGGCCGTTATCGTCATGATGGGCATACATCATATCATCAGGTGCAATTCTCTCAAACAGCTCCCTGAAATCTTCCAGCAATCCGCCTTCAATTTCAATAGTAGTAACCGAAGCGGTAGCCCCCGGAACAAACACCAGCGCCTGCCCTTCACTAAACTTACCGTCGCTAATAACAGCCTGAACATCCGAGGTAATATCAATGATATCCGTATTTCCTTTTGAATTATATACAATTTCCTTTGTAACAATCATCTCTTAAATCCCAGTTTGAATAAATATTAAAAATATGGAGACGAGGGGACTTGAACCCCTGACCTCCTGCCTGCCAGGCAGGCGTTCTCCCAGCTGAACTACGTCCCCATATTATATTATATTTAATTTAAAGTATTATTTTAATAATTATAACAGAATAAGTCAATGAAAAAAGAGGCTTCGCATTATAATAAAAAATCCCCGGTTTTTAATTCCGGGGATTTCATGTTATTTTTTTGTTTTGGCTCTTCACCAGAATCTGCGGGTGAATATATATGATTCTCTTCAATTCAGCGCGTAAAGGGTGTATTCCTATGCCGACCTGTCTGCGTTTATGAGTGGAGCTGTTTTTATGGATAGTCGCCGAGGACTGTCTGAGCCATCTTGAGATAGCGAGTTCCGCAGGCGCCGCAAAAACCGCTCTCGAATACAGGCCTGAGGCAGGGGAATACATCCTTCAGGATGCTGAACAATTTAAATTAATTTTACTGATACCATTATATCGTCGCTAAAC
>JAUXBS010000045.1 GCA_030619245.1 Clostridia bacterium
GATAATAAGTTTACTGGGCGGGTACGGGCTGAAAGGGTTGGGTGTGGTAGTCCTTACCCTGTTCGTTGTATGGACTTTGCTTGGGTTTATCCTGAAGAGGTTCATAAGGGAGGAAACACCCGAGATATTCGTTGAGATTCCCACGTACCGTATACCGCACATGGGCGCTTTATTGAAGAAATTGTGGATGAGGCTGAAGTGGTTCCTGAAGGAAGCCATTCCTTTTGTTATTCTCGGGGTATTCATAATGAATATCCTTTACACCCTTGGCGTTGTTGATTTCCTGGGCAGGCTGATGCAGCCCGTTGTTACAGGAGTGCTCGGGCTTCCAGAGGAAGCAGTAATGTCCATTATTGTAGGGTTCCTGAGGAAAGATGTCGCGGTGGGAATGCTTGTCCCTCTGGGTTTGAGTTTAAAACAACTCATCATTGCAAGCGTGGTCCTTACCATGTACTTTCCCTGCATTGCGTCTTTTATTGTTCTTTTCAAGGAACTTGGCTTGAGGGACCTGGTAAAAGCCGCTCTGCTTATGATTTTTACCTCCCTTATTGTGGGAGGGGTTTTAAATATAATACTCTAATAATATTAAATTATTGACATAAACGGCAATTTGTGATTTAATATTAAAAAAGGGGAGGTCACTTGCGGCCTGAGAGTTCTGCTGCGCAGATTACCCTTTGAACCTGATCTGGATAATACCAGCGTAGGGAGAATAGACAATCTACCCCTGCGGAAACAGGGGTTTTATTTTAATGGAGTTTAAATGAAGGTAACCGTAAACGGCGAAACAAGAAAACTTCCCGATTCGCTCAGCCTAAAAGACGCTGTAGGGAAACTGGTTAAGAATCCCGAAGGTGTGGTTGCAGAGTTGAACCGGGCTGTCATAAGGAAGGCTAATTGGCGGAAGAAACAGCTTAAGGACGGTGATGTCCTGGAGTTGATTGCTATTATGGGTGGAGGATAAATGCTAAAGGATAAACCGCTTGTTATAGGCGGAAAGAAGATAAAAAGCCGCATGTTGCTCGGGACGGGAAAGTTCAGGAACAAGAAGGATGTTACCGAAAGCATAAAGGCAAGCGGCACTGAGATTGTAACGGTAGCGCTGAGGAGGATAGACCTCAAGCGTCATGAGGATAATATCCTTGAGTATATCCCTGAGAATATTAACCTGCTGATAAACACTTCCGGGGCAAGGGATGCGAAGGAGGTCCTGCGTATTGCGAGGATTGCAAAGGAGGCAGGATACGGCAACTGGGTAAAGGTTGAGGTTGTAAATGACAGTAAGTACCTTCTGCCCGATAACCGTGAAACGGTCAGGGCAACAGGGCTGCTTTCGGAAGAGGGCTTTGTTGCGCTTCCCTATATGTATCCCGACCTCTATACTGCAAGGGAACTTGTGAAGGCGGGCGCTGCGGCCGTTATGCCGCTTGGCTCGTGTATAGGAAGCGGCAGGGGCGTTAAGGCAAAGGAGTTCATAAAGATACTTATTAATGAAATAGACCTGCCGGTAATCGTTGATGCGGGGCTGGGCCTTCCGTCTCATGCGGCAGAGTCAATGGAGCTGGGCGCTGACGCGGTGCTTGTGAATACCGCGGTGGCAAACGCAAGAAATCCAAAATCCATTGCAAAGGCATTTGCTCTTGCGGTTAAGGCGGGGCGGCTGGCTTACCTGGGAGGGGTTCCCGGAGAGAAGGATTCAGCCAGCGCTTCATCTCCCCTGACGGGTTTCCTGTTTGAAGATAAAAATGATTAACTTACCGGAATTAAAAGCCATACTTGCCGATGATAAAAGAAAAACAATTGAGAACCTGGCTGTAAAGGCAGGGGCGATTACACGTCAATATTTTGGCAGGACCATTTCACTCTATGCTCCCATTTACCTGTCCAATTACTGCGATAATGAATGTATTTACTGCGGTTTCAGTAAAAAACTAAAAATAAAAAGAAAGAAACTCTCTCCCGCTGAAATAGAAAAGGAGATGGCGCAGGTAGCAAAAACCGGCATACAGAATATCCTGCTCCTGTCCGGTGGTTCAAGAACGCAGACGCCGCCTGTCTATATAGAGAACGCGGTTAAGACAGCCGGGAAGTACTTCCCGAGCATAAGCCTTGAAGTGTATTCCCTGGAGGAGGGCGAGTACAGGCAGTTGTACAGGTCCGGGGTTGACGGTATAACCATATACCAGGAAACTTATAATAAAAAAAGATACAATGAACTGCACCCCTCGGGAAAAAAGAGCGACTACAATTACCGCTATTTAACGCCTGAGCGTATCGCTAAATCAGGCATAAGGTATATTTCCCTGGGAGTGCTCCTGGGATTGCATGATGTGGCTGAAGATATATATGAACTGTTCAAACACCTTGAGCTCCTGGAAAGGGATTTCCCCGGGGTGGAGTACAGCCTGTCGTTCCCGAGGATACTGCCTGTGCCCGGAACGAAGTTCAAGCCGGGCAGTGTTTCTGACAGGACGCTTGTGAAACTCATATGCCTGGCGCGCATACTGTTCCCCAGGGTTGGCATAAACCTGTCCACCAGGGAAAGTGGAAGACTGCGTGACCATACGCTCGGGCTCGGGGTGACCAGGATATCGGCAGCGTCAAAAACCTCGGTCGGGGGGTACGCGGGCATTGGCAGGGAAGATACGCAGTTTGACGTGAGGGACAGGAGGCCTGTAAGGGAGGTGGTAGCCAGGCTCAAGGAAAGGGGCTTTGATCCTGTGTTCACTGACTGGAGAAGAATAAAAAATGGACCTTAAAAGATTATTCAAAAACCAGGTATACGGCATAACCTGCTTTGAGCGCGACAGGGGGAGGGGCACTGAATGGGTTGTAAAAGAAATGCTTAAAGCGGGAATAAAGATAATACAGTACCGTGAGAAGCACAGGCCCGTGGATGTGAAGTACGATGAATGTGTATTGATAAGAGAACTAACAAGAAAACACAACGCCCTGTTCATTGTAAACGATGATGTAGGCCTTGCGGCGCTGACTGACGCGGATGGCGTTCATCTCGGCCAGGACGACCTTCCTTTGAAGGAAGCAAGAAAACTAATGAACAAAAACCAGTTCATAGGCATATCCACCCACAGCCCGCGGCAGGCGCGGGAGGCGGTGAAACTGGGAGCGGATTACATCGGGGCGGGCCCTGTCTTCAGGACGCAGACAAAGGAAGGGGTCTGCGGCCCTGTAGGCGTTGAATACGTGGAATACGTAGCCAGGGAAATAAACCTGCCATTTGTAGCAATAGGAGGCATCAAGGAACACAATGTAGCTGAAGTAATAAAAGCAGGCGCTGAATGCGTAGCCCTTGTTACTGAAATAACGGAAGCAGAAAACATACAGGAGAAGGTAAAGGCGGTATTCAGTCACTTGCGTTAGTCAGGTTACCGGATATCTTACACTAATTATGAAGTAATCACCGGTTGAAAAAGATTAAGTTGACACCGGCAGGGAAATTACATAAAATACCCATACAGATGAATAAACGACGAGCCATAATTATATTAATAGCAGTAGTATTGATTACAGGTGTTTCCTGCAGTGGCAGCAGGGCCCCTGTATTCAAGCATGAGTTCCTCATGGACACTATTGTTGAAATAACTGTCGCATGCCGGGACAGGGAACTTGCAGAGAAGGCGATAGCCGGGGCATTTGATGAAATAAGAAGAATTGAAAACATCATGGGCCCGGTAGGAGGGAAGGAACTCCTGGAGTTAAACAAAACCGCTTTTAAGAAATCATTTGTTTTGTCAAACGACCTGTTTTACGTTATAGACAAGGCGCTGCAGTACGGCAAGCTTACTGCCGGGGCTTTTGATATATCGGTTGCTCCCGTCCTGGAACTATGGGGTTTCCTCGGGGAGGAGAAGGAGCATTCAGTGCCTGAATCAAGGCCAATGTCAATGGCGTTGAAAAAGGTGGATTACAGGAACATAGCGCTGGATAAGAAAAGAAACACTGTATTTCTGAGGAACCAGGGGATGAAACTTGCCATTGGAGGCATTGCCAAGGGCTATGCTGTTGGCAGGGCAATGGATATACTGAAGGAGAATGGCGTAAAAAACGCCATAGTGAATGCAGGCGGGGATGTGCAGGTTGCGGGCGATAAGTTCGGTAAGCCCTGGTCAATAGGCATCAAGCATCCCAGGAAGAACAAGATTCTAACCACAATGCCGTTTAACGGGGATAAGTGTATATTTACTTCGGGTGATTATGAAAGGTGCTTCTTTCTGGATGGCAGGAGGTACCACCATGTAATAGACCCGTCCACGGGTTATCCCGCGGATTCATCCTGTATCAGCGTAACCGTTATTTGTAATGACCCTGTTGCTGCGGATGCTCTTGCCACTTCAATATTAGTACTCGGGCCCGAGAAGGGGATGAAACTGATTGAAGGCCTGCCCGAAACGGAGGCGGTTATAATATGCAAGACAGAAGAGGGGATTAAGCTGGAGCAGAGCAGGAATATTGCCGGTGAATATGAATTCAAGTATTAATATCTTTTAATTAATAAAATAAATAAAAAGAAAGGGAAAAACAATGGAACTCAGAGAAAAAGTTGAACAGTCGTTGAACAAAGTCAGGAGCAGTTTGATTGCTGACGGCGGAAACGTTGACCTGGTTGATGTTTCTGATGACGGTATCGTAAAAGTGAGGTTAACAGGCGCCTGCGCGGGGTGCCCGATGTCAGCGATGACGCTCAAGATGGGTATTGAGAAAGTAATCAAGCAGGATGTGCCCGAAATTAAGGTTGTTGAATCGGTTTAACCCGTCAGAACACTTAAGTACTGAATATTAGCAGCAGGTACTATAAAGAGGAAGGTGCTATAATGGCTAAAAGAATAGTAATTCTTGTAGAAAACCAGTACCAGGACCTTGAAGTATGGTATCCATTACTGCGATTGAAGGAAGAAGGCATTGAGGTTATAGCGGCAGGAACGGGCTCCGCTGATTCCTATAAGGGCAAGTACGGTTATCCGATAACCGTGGACTGCAATATAAAGGATATTAACCCTTCGGATGTTGACGGGGTGATTGTGCCGGGAGGCTGGGCTCCGGATTTTCTCAGGAGGTATGAATCTGTATCAAAATTAGTAAAGGGAATGGATGATGCGGGTAAAATTATTGCATCAATCTGTCACGGCGCCTCTGTCCTCGTTTCCGCCGGTATTCTTAAGGGGAGGACGGTAACCTGTTTCCTGGCGGTGAAGGATGACGTTGTATGCGCGGGAGCAAAATACGTAGATGAAGAAGTGGTGGTTGATAATAACATCATTACTTCGCGCACTCCTGATGACCTCCCTGCATTCTGCAGGAAAATCATTGAACTATTGAGTAAATAACATGAAGAAATTAACTAATTGGATTGTTTCCAAAACCATAAAAGGCCATGAGAATACAAAAGACTTAAGAGTCCGGTCGGATTACGGGCGGCTTGAGGGCTGGGTGAGTATTATCATAAACCTTATATTGTTCCTGTTTAAGCTGGTTGCCGGTATAATGATAAAGAGTGTTTCTTTAACAACCGATGCCATGCATACATTGTTTGATTCAATCACTTCTATCGTAGTGATAGTAGGGTTTAAGGCTGCCGGGAGGCCGTCAGACAGGGAACATCCATTTGGCCATGGCAGGGTTGAACCGGTTGCCACCCTTATAATAGCAGTACTGCTATTTATAACAGGGTTTGAAATGCTTAAAAGTTCGATTGAAGCTATTATAAATCCAAAAGTGGCAACGGCAGGAGTGGGAATACTGGTATTCGTTTTTATTGCTATGATTATCAAGGAATTACTCGCCAGGTTTTCAAGACAACTTGGCAATATGATAGGCTCAAAAACCCTGATGGCGGATTACCTGCATCACAGGAGCGATGTTCTTGCAACATTTCTGGTGCTGGTGGGGCTGGTTATGTCTAATTATGGTTTAAAGCGTATTGATGGCATAATGGGTGTATTTGTATCATTGATAATAGCGTATTCCGGATATAGAATAGGCAAAGAGGCAATAAGCCCCCTGCTGGGTGAAGCTCCTTCCCCTGAAAAGATTAAAAAGATAAGGGACATTGCATTAAAGGTAAAAGGCGTTCAGGGTGTTCACGATATCATATACCATGAATATGGACAGATTGAATTATGTTCACTGCATGTGGAAGTATCGGAGGACGCCAGTTCCGTTGAACTGCACGGGATTGCGGAAACCGTTGAGAAGAACGCTGCCGTTGAAATCAACGGCAGGGTTGTAGTGCATGTTGACCCTGTTAACAGGAATTATCCGCTGTACGAAGAAATAAAGAACTCAATTGATAAAATAATATCAGGCAGTAGTGAGATAATCTCATTTCATGAGTTAAGGATAGTAAGCAGAAAAGACAGGATAAAGTTAATATTTGATATTGTGCTCAAAGAGGATTTGAAGGAAAAGGATATAAGCAGGATAAAGAAATATGTTTCCGCGAAGTTAAGGGAGAAGCATAAGGATATGGATGTTGTAATAAACATTGACCCGAAATACGTCTATAATCCCTGATAGATAACCGCTATAAGCCACATACAAAGGAAGAAAACAGTTATTTAAGGTCGCAATTTGCGACCTTAAAGCGTGGGCAACATATCAAATATCTACCACTTGCTTTCACAGAACAGGGATGTTTCACCATAAAAAAGGAGACATTGAAATGAAGGATATGAAAAACACTTTAGCTGTCTTTGAAAATATCAAAATCCGTAGGATTTACGATGAAAAATCAGAAACATGGTTTTTCTCAGTTGTGGACATTATTCAGGCATTGATACAACAGCCCGACTATCAAATTGCTCGAAAGTATTGGAATAAATTAAAAGAACGGCTTAAAAAGGAAGGCAATGAGTCGGTGACAAATTGTCACCGACTGAAATTAGAGGCGGCAGACGGTAAAAAATACTTAACCGATGTCGCCAATCCAGAAACGCTTCTCCGTCTCATTCAGTCTGTGCCAAGCCCAAAAGCAGAGACAATAAAGCTCTGGTTGGCTAAAGTCGGTTACGAACGGATGCAGGATATGGCAGACCCTGCGCTATCGCTTGACAGAGCGCGCGAATATTGGCAGCAGCATGGTAGAAGTAAAAAATGGATTCAGCAAAGAATGATGGGACAGGAAACTCGCAACAAGCTGACTGATTACTGGAAAAATCACGATATTAAAAAAGAGGAAGAATATGCCATTCTGACCAATATTATTCATCAGGAATGGTCGGGCCTGACGGTAAAAGGTCACAAGGATATTAAAGGATTAAAAACTCAGAACCTGCGCGACCATATGAGCGAAGCGGAACTAATATTTACCGCATTGGCGGAACTTTCCACCCGTCAGATAGCCGAAATTATGGCAGCAACCGGAGTGAAAGAAAATAAAGTTGCCGGTAAAAAAGGCGGTGGTATTGCTAAAAAAGCGCGCCTGAATTTGGAACATAAAACCGGCAGGAAAATTGTTACTACGGACAATTATCTCCCGCCCAAAAAATCCCCGGATAAATTGAATGGCGGTATCAATAAAAAAAGTCAGAAAGAAAAGAGGAGCAATAGATGAATCGGACTAAGTTATTATTAATTCTGAGTGTAAACTGTAATCGAAAAGCACCACAGATTTAACGATAATTATAACCGAAAAATGGAACAATATAGAGTAATCGTAGTAGACTGTATCAGTATTCAATGACAATCATGTGTCAGAATTGGATGACGTTTTACATTATGATTAAAGAACCTAAATCAATGGAAGAAATCCATAAAATAAGAGAAGTTCTTTACGAGAC
>JAUXBS010000277.1 GCA_030619245.1 Clostridia bacterium
GAAAAAGTCGGGAAAGATTACATTGATAAGATGACCTCGTACTAAGACCTGACCCCCCTGAGCATTAAGACCGCGACTGACCCGAAAATTATATTTGCAAACCATGCCGCAAGTAATGGCGGAAAAACCTTGTTCTCACCAAGAGCCTGTCCTACGGATATAATTCCCCAGAAAATGAATATCATGAATATTGCCAGGGCAAAACTTATCATTTTCGGGTTTCTCGGCGCCCTGAGGGCAAAGGGTATGCCCATCAGCGCAATTATGAAACAGGAAAACGGGTATGCTATCTTAGCGTGCAGGGCAACGCGTTCGCGGTTGGAGGGCATGCCGTTACGGGTCAGTTTATTCACGTATTTTTTCAATTTTTTATAGCTCATGTACCTGAGTGTTTCAGGCCTGTTGTAAAAGTCATCGATAGTTTCCGGAAGCAGAAATTCCTTCTCGGAAAATACTTCTTCATTTAATATTTTCTTTCCCGTACTGTCAAAGCTGCGGACAACCCCGTTATGGAAGTTCCATCGGTATTTATTTCCAGCGCGTTTGACCTCTTCGCGCGGTATGGCGTCATTCCATATTACCTTCTTCGCGTAAATCTGTTTTGAAAGAATCAAATCAGAATTCAGTTCGTCTATGGTTACATCCCTCATGAATTTTTTCTTCAAATCAAGGAAGTGAATGGTGTACTTCCGCTGTTCCATCCCCGTGACAACAATATTCCACTGGGTATGACGCGGACGTATTTTCTGGCCTTTAATCCCGACGCTGTAAATACGGGTTGACTTTCTGTTGGCTTCAGGGATGACGTACTCGTTAAAAACCATTAGTAACCCAACTATTATCAGGGCGGATGTAAGAATGGGCAAGGTAATCTGCAGCAGGCTTACCCCGGACGCTTTCATTGCGCTTATTTCGTTATTTCCCGAGAGATTGCTCAGGGAAAACAGGGTTGCAAGCAGTACGGATAGAGGCGTTATATACATGATCCATTCCGGCATCTGCCAGAAAAAATATTTTATGATAAGCAGCATTCCGGTCTTGTGCTTGACAAACGTGTCAAGCCTGTTAAAAAATTCAAAAACCGTGATGACTACTAAGAATGTCAGAATCACGAGCAGGAATGGTTTAAGAAATTCCCTGGTTATGTATTTTGTCAGTATACGCATTGTTTCCCTATTTCTTGGACGTCCGGTAAACTAACCATACGCCTATTATACCGAATATTATGTTGGGTGTCCACATGCAGATTGCGGGAGCGAACACTCCTTTGTTTGCAAATGTTATTCCTCTTGCCAGTATGAAATAATAAAGAAATATGATAATCAGGCTTAATCCAAACCCGACTGTTTTTCCCTTCGTATGTGTTTTTATACCCAGGGGAGCGCCTATGAGGCAGAACACCAGCCCGGCAACGGCAAGTGACAGGCGCTGGTGAAATTCTATAAGCAACGAAACAGCCGGAAGGCCCTTTTTTTTCAGGCCTGCAATCTCAGAGCGTAGTTCCCTGTATTTCATTTCCTTGATACGTTTTGAAACGCGGGGTGAACTTGACGCCAATGAAAGGAGAATGTCATAGTTCTTAAAATCAATTAAACTGTATTTGTCGAAGGCTTCTTTTTCCCTCTGGCGGATGTTTCCGTCAAGCAAATGGAGCACCAGGGTGCCATCCTTGTTTTCAAGCCAGCCGCTTGAAGCGGTGATGAGTGTCGGCAGTTCATCCTTTTTCATCTGGTATATAATGATACCGGAAAGTTTTGACTTTTTACGCTTGATTTTCTCCACGTAAATCCGGTAATCCGCGATATTAATGAAAGTATGTTCCTCTAGCTTGAGTAAGGGGTTTTTGCATACAACTTTGAAATAAAGTTTACGGAATTTGTACAGGAAATCGGGCGCTATGGTTTGATTGAAGGGTATTAATA
>JAUXBS010000207.1 GCA_030619245.1 Clostridia bacterium
AAAGAAACCCCTTTGCCTTCAATAATAAAATTCGCCGTCTGGCCCAGCGCATGAACGCCGGCATCAGTCCTGGACGCCCCTGTTAACTTTATGTCCTCCTGTAATATCCGCTTTAACCTTTTTTCTATTTCTCCCTGTACAGTCTTCCTCTTCTTCTGCACCTGCCAGCCTGAATAATCAGTTCCGTCATACTGTATGTTCATTTTTATATTCATCATACGGGATATTAACAAACTTAACCCCTTCTTTCAAGAAAAAAGAAAACAGGTGCGGTTCTTTGGTTTTTCCTTGCTTTTTTTTTTTGATTATGATATATTTCACTTAACAATGAAGAAAAGAATCCTACTTATAGAAGATAAAGAAGAATGGATAGAGCTGGTAAAAATTGAACTTGAGATGGAATCCTACTGTGTAATCACAGCATCCACCCTCAAAGAAGCAAAGAAGAAAATAAAGCAATCCAATCCGGACCTCATCATACTTGACCTGAGACTGCCGGATGGTGACGGCGTTGAATTCTGCAAGGAATTAAGGTCTAATAAGAAAACAAAACACTACCCCATAATCATGCTGACCTCAAAGGAACGGGAAGCCGAAGTAATAGTCGGCTTGAAACTCGGGGCAGATGACTATGTTAAAAAGTCATCTTTCAAGCCGGGTGAGCTTCTTGCCCGTATAGAATCCCTGTTAAGGAGGACCGGCAGGCTTGAGGAACCCAGCAAAGTATTGAAATCAGGGCCCCTCTCAATTGATATTGAAAAACGCCTGGTTATCGTCAATAAAAAGCAGGTGAAACTTAATCCCAAGGAATTCGACCTGTTACACCTCCTGGTATCCAAGAAAGGGAAACCGCTAAACAGAACATTTCTTACCGAAAGCGTCTGGGGTTTTGAGTATTTCGGGACCAGCCGCACAATTGATTTCCATATTGCCCAACTCAGGAAAAAAATCAAACCCCATGGCAATAAAATAATAACCCTTAAGGGAATCGGATATAAGTTTGATGATAAAAAATAAATCCCTGATTATAACCTCCGTTTCCCTTATTATATTAATAACAGCCATCCCAATATTATATTCCGCCGGTTCACCCGAAGAGAAGAGGGCAATGCTCCGGGCTGAAGAAGTTTTCAACAGCGGTAACTTCCTTATAGCGCTGAAACGATTCAATGAATTCATAAAAAGTTTTCCTGATAGTGAATCTGTTGCCAGGGCAAAATTATACGTTGCTGACTGTTACAAAAAATCCGGTGAAATGGAAGAGGCAATCAGTACCTATATCTCTATTTCAGAAGGCCTCTTCAATAAAGAGGAAATAAAGGAAGCTGTTTTATCCCTGGGGAAAACCAGGACCAAGCTTGCCAAAAAATACCTTGAAGATAAACTGGAAACCCCTGATATTCAGGTAAGGGCTTACGTGGCTGAGGCGCTCGGGTTTATAGGGAACAACGGCACGGCGGGCAAAATGATGAAAACCCTTAAGGCTGAAAGGGAACCCACCATACAGGAAAAACTGTTATCGTCAATAGCAAAGATTAAAGGACAGAGCATCAAGTTTAAATCTCTAATATCCATGTTTCAAAAAGGCGGGGAAGAATTAAAGATTAACATAGTAAACATCCTCTCATCTATAAAGAATAATCATGTAATAAAATTCTTCCAGGAACAGCTTGAAACCTCCTCCGGCAGGTTGAAACCCTATTTAATCCGGGCACTGGCAAGAATAGACCCTTATGAATACGGGGTACGCCTTGAAGGCAATATAAAGAAGATTGGAGATTCCTGGCAGTTGGTACATTACAAAAATGGAAAGAAATACCCATTAATAAAACCCGGCCCCGATGAACCAATACAGGACAGGGAATTTGAGAAATTCAAAGATAAAAGAGTTATCTTATTCGGTGGAAAATATCAAGGCAGGATACTGTATACTGATATATACGTGAAGTAAATCCGGAAATACACCCGGTCTTACCTGAAACTCAAACTTAAACCCATAATGCCTGTTTTCATGAACTTATCTGGATCCAGCGGTATTACGTAAGTGTAATCAGGAACCAGGTAAACCCGTTCTGCTATCCTTAAATTAAACGATGCTTTTAACTGCATTACCGTAAACTGTGGTTTTCCTTCCACGAACTGGCCAAAATCAAACCCTACTATTGAACCAAGGTTAAGAAACACCTTACTTGAATTACTATTCCCAAGGTCAACTGAAAAAACTGTTTCCGTATAAACCGCGCCCTTTTTCTCGACATCAAAGAAAGCAGTTACCCCGGTATAACAAGCTGTTTTGCGAAGTTTGCCCTTGTACAATACACTGCTGTAAACCTCTCCCTTTTCAGGCCTTACCTGGTCGCCTGTTTCCATGACATAATAATATACGTACCCACCCCTGAAATTCAATTTCTCTGTCTTGTAAGTCAGGTAGAAATACCAGTCGACCTCATCGCCCCTCTTATCATCAAAACTATAGGACATAAAAGGAATAACACCCGCTCCCAGTTTATCATCCTTTGAAAGTTTCAACAAAAACTCAATTTCACTCTGGGCATGCGGGTTTATATCCTCTTTGACACGCCAGAAAAAATTATTCAGAACCCTGGCATCAAAAAGCACACTGGCAGAATAACCCTGCGCCGATAAAGAAACACATAAGATAACAGTTAATATTATCAGGTTTAATTTATTCATTATAAAATCCCAATTCAATACAATTATACCACAAGGCCTTGAAATTTACAAGTGTTTTTTGTTTTTTTCCAGAATTATCCTCGCTATTTTCTTCAACACCCTTTCCGGAAACAGTTTATCTATCACCTTATTCCTACATTCCGAATTCTATCCGCGAACAATATTTTCAGCAGTTATTCTTTTTCCATCAACCTGGTAAACACCTCATCCAGGGAGGTAATTCCTTCCCTTGCCTTGCCC